>DSDR01000225.1 GCA_011048645.1 Phycisphaerales bacterium | reverse complement strand
ACCAGCGTGCCCAGCAGCGCAATAATGGACACCGGCGTCAGGACGTGAAGAAATTTGGCCTGGAACCAGTCCAGCCCCTTGTGGGCGATAATCCACTTGCGCGAAAAATAGCCGGCCACCAGCGGCAGTGCGACATAGATGCCGATGGACAGCAGCAGCGCCTGCCACGGCACGGGCATTTTGTTGACGCCCAGCAGCCAGCCGCCGAGGACGCCGTAGAGGACAAGCATCGTCAGCGAATTGATCGCGACCATCACGAGCGTATGGCCTTGGTTGCCGCGGGCCAAATAGCCCCACATCAGCACCATGGCCGTGCACGGGGCAATGCCCAGCAGAATCGCCCCCGAGATATAGGAGCGGTACAGCTCGACCTCCGTGCCGTCTTTGACGATCTCTGTGCCGGGAATGAAGCCCTTAAAGACCACGCCGAGGAAAAACCACGCGATGGCGAACATCGTAAACGGCTTGATGCACCAGTTGACAAACAGCGTCAGCGCGACCGGCTTGGGGCTTTTGCCCGCTTTGACGACCTCGGCAAAGTCAATCTTGACCATGATCGGGTACATCATAAAAAACAGCGCAACGGCAATCGGAATCGACACCACCGGCGCCCCATCGACCGTAATGGCCATCCCGTCCAGCGTCTCGGCCACACCCGGAGCGATCTTGCCCAGCACGATGCCGCCGACAATGCACAAGGCGACCCAGATTGTCAGGTAACGTTCAAAGACGTTCAGCTTTTTGGTTTCCAGTTTTTCGGTCATTGTTATCTTCCTTTTCTTTTGCCACAGAGGTCACAGAGAAGGCAGAAGTTAATTTATGTTCTTGGGTTCATTTCTTCGCCGTCACATTGACACTGACAATATAGTCGCTAAGCTTTCGGCCTGGCGGCAAGGCCTCTTTAACCTGTCGATACAAGGGGTCGTTACACTCGGCCAGTACTTCGATGCCGTAGGCCTTTTCCTCGATTTGAATATCGGTCAGTCCGGCCTGCTCCGCCATCAGCCTGGTTTGCTCGATCAGCACCGCCCCGGCGACACAACAGACCAATGCCGCGGCGGAATCCAGCACGGCTTGCGGCAGCGGATGTTTCAGGGCCAGGTCGGACACACAGGCTTTGCCGCCGGGCTTGAGGACGCGGGCGATCTCGCGCCAGACCTGGGGCTTGTCCGGCGACAGGTTGATCACGCAGTTGGAGATCACCACATCCACGCTGCTGTCCGCCACGGGCAGATGCTCAATCTCACCCAATCGGAATTCGACATTCGACAACCCTGTTTTTTGGGTAAAGGTCGCCATGCTTGATCTTGCCTTGCTGAGCATATCCGGCGTCATATCTACGCCGATCGAGCGGCCGGTCGGGCCGACCTTACGTGCGGCGATAAACACATCAAATCCCCCGCCGCTGCCTAAATCCAGTACCGTCTGGCCGGGTTTGAGGTCGGCGATGACCGTCGGATTGCCGCAGGACAGGCCCATATTCGCCCCTTCCGGCAGGGTCTGCAATTCGTCCTCTGTATAGCCAACGGCCATTGCCAGTTTATCGGGCGACGCTGTGCCGCAGCAGCAGTTTGAGGCGCCTTTAGCAATGTCGCCATACCCTTGCCGCACGGTTTGTCTGATCTTTTCGCTGTTATCCGCCACCATTTTTAATGCTCCGTTCTTATTGAAACTTACGTAAAAGTTCGTCCATCTGGCCGGCGGCGCCTTGACGGACCATTTTGCCGACGTCGAAAGCTGTCTTGATTTCAGCATCGTCAATGCCCATCTTTCGGGCCTTGTCGGTGTGAAACTTTACGCACGGGTGGCAGTTGCACGCCACAGACGCCCCCAACGCAATCAGTTCTTTGGTTTTTTCGTCCATCGTTATTTCTCCTTGTGCTGCATCAACCATATCTTGATGTTCTCTTTGATCCGGTCGCGCGTCTTGCGAAAGACTTCCAACATGGCCTCTGAACCGTTTTTTTCAAGGGCCGGGTCAGGCAGCGGCCAGCGCTCGACATGCAGAGCGAACGGATACAGCCGCGGACACTCGGCCTCAGACTCCTGACAGACAATAATGATCTCATCCAGCGGTTCACGGCCCAGGTACAGATCGATGCTCTTGGGGGTCTGTTTTCGAATGTCAATGCCCGCCTCATCCATCACCGTATAGACAAGCGGATGAATCGGGCGAGGCGACAGCCCCGCGCTGAAAACATCAAATCGATTGCCTGTCCGATGCTTCAGGAAGGCCTCGGCCATCTGGCTGCGGCAGGAATTGTGCTTGCAGAAAAACAGGATTCGTTTTTTCTTCTTCATGATTCATCTCGCTTTCAGCAACCTTCCAGTCGTTCCGGTAATTGCTCGATAAAGGTCCGAATCTCATCGCGTACGCGGCGGTAGCAGTCTATCGCTTCCTGTTCGGTTTTGGCGTTTTTGGCCAATGCCGGCGGGTCGTCAAAACCGACATGAATCACTTTGGCCTTACCCGGGAACATCGGGCAGTTTTCGTTGGCGTGGCCGCAGACGGTAACCACATAATCAAAGTCCATCTCCTTGACTTGATCCAGATGTTTGGAGTACTGTTTAGAAATGTCCACTCCCGCCTCGGCCATCACCTTGACGGCGTTGGGGTTCAGCCCGTGCGTCTCGATGCCCGCCGAATACGGTTCAATGACGTCGCCTTTCAAGTGCCGACACCACCCCTCGGCCATCTGACTGCGACAGGAATTGCCGGTACATAAAAACAAGACGTTCAGTTTTTTTGCCATCTTTCGCCTCAAAATATAATGGATAATAATCCGTCCGCCTCTTATGTTCTGCATTTGACCTGTTTGAGAAGTTTGCGGTCGGCTTTAACGGTCGGATGGCTGTTAAAGCCCGTTTTCAGAAACACGATCAAATGCGACTGGAGCGGACAGCTCGGCTCGGCCAGCGTATAATACATCCACGTCCCCTCGCGCCGGGCCGTGACCAGTCCGGCCGCACGCATAATCCCCAAGTGCCGCGACACCTTGTACTCCGGCTCGTCCACCGCGGCGGCCAACTGACAGACGCATACCTCGCCTTCGCGGGCCAGCAAAATCGCCAGCCGCAGTCGATTGGATTCACTCAAAACCTTTAATATTTTCGTTTCTTTGTCCATAATTATAAAAATCCAAATAATATCTGCATATATGTACATATATGCAGATATTTAGAAGAAAATCAAGCCCAAAATCGGAAAATGATTCATTTTTATTTGTCGTTTGTATCTCTTATTTTATTTCAGTGCCGCCTCGGCCACACGGGCGCCGAGTTTGCGGGCGGATTCCAGGCCGAAGGTGTCTTTTGAGATGTCATCGTCCCAGTTGTTCCACAGCGTCGCCCCCTGAAAGGCCGCGGGCTGGCCGCCGACGATTTTGGCGCGATGGCACAGCATGGCCGCCTGAATCTGGGCGATGACCAATTCCTGGCCGCCGTTGCGATAGGCCCCGACCGACAGCACGCCGACCGTCGTATCGGCCAGCCGCAGCCGCGGGCTTCGCACCGCCGCGAGCCGCTCCAGAAACGCCATACACAACGAACTGAGATTGCGAAAATACACCGGCGAACCGATGATCAATCCCGCCGGAACCGGATCGGTCAGCTTCGGCAATACCAGCTCTGAAAAATCATCTTTTTCAAACGTCCCGTCCGCCGTCCAGCCGGCAAACTTCAGCCCCCCCAGATCGACAAACTCGACTTTGATTTGTTCGCTGACCGCCTTGGCCGCATCGAGCGCCGTGTGGATGCTCTGTGCGGTCGTCATCCCTTTGCGCGGGCTGCACGCCACACCCAGAATCTTGACCGGTTTGTTCGATTGGGCCTTGACCGTCGAGGTCAAACCCGCCGCCGTCGCCCCGACGGCCAGTGTCGTGTTGACAAATGTCCTGCGATCCATACATAACCTCCCGTCTAAACAAGAATTTGTTGTCGTACCACATACGTCCAGGCAGATCACGCGCAATCGCAATTGGGCACGACTTACACCACTTTTAGCGCCGCCTCGGCTACACGGATGCCGAGTTTTTTGGCGGTATTGATGCCGAAGGTGTCTTTCGTGATGTCATCGTTCCAATTGTTCCAGCGTGTCGTTCCCTGATGGGCGCTGGGTTTGCCGCCGCCAGACCGGCCGCATTCATCAATGTGCGTCTGTTGACTGGTTGTGACATAAGGCATGTCCTCAATTGAATTATGCCATTCTCACTGAGTTCAGGCAATATAGAGCATATACAACCCGCCGAGCAGCACGAGCAGGCCGCAGAGTCGTTTCAACGCCACCGCCCCTTTGGAGGATTCATTCCAGTTTAGATAACGCTGAATCACTTTAGTAAACGTGCCGGCAAAGACGATTACTGAACAATGCCCGATGCCGTACACCGCCAGCAGCAGCACGCCGTACCATACATCCGTTGCAGCCAGCCGAAACGTAATCGCCAGCATCGGCGCCATATACGCGAAGGTGCACGGCCCCAACGCTACGCCGAAGACCAGTCCCAGCAGCAGCGCCGCGAGGATACCTTTTCGGTGGACGCCTTGGGGGCCGGCCGCTGAAAACGGCATCGGAATCACATCCAGCAGATGCAGCCCCACCAGAAAAAAAATCGCCGCGACCAGATAATTGCCCCACGCGCCAAGACTGCCCAGCATCCGACCGGCCATGGCGGTGACCACGCCGATCAGTGCGATCGTGATTAAGATGCCGATCGAAAACGCCGTTGAAACCGCAAACGCCCGCCGCGTCGTCATGCGCCCCTGCCCTTCGATAAACCCGACAATCAGCGGAATACTGGCCAGATGGCAGGGGCTGAGCACGATGCTCAACACGCCCCAGATAAACGACGCGGTCAACGCAGCAAACCACACTCCTTCGACCGCGCGCGTCAATTGCGTAAACAATTCCTGCATCGCATTGCCTTATGGTTTAACCGATCATTGCTGAACAAAGTCGAACCCCAATTGGGCCCACGTAGCTAAAATATCCTCTTTGGGAAAAAAGCCCTCGTGGCGAAACAACTCGCTGCCGTCGGCGTCAAGAAACACTTGCGTCGGAATCACACGAATCTTGAAGTGTTCGACCTTTTCCGGTTCTCGATGCACATCCACGAACTCCACCTCCAGCCTGCCGTCGTACTCGCTTGTCAGCTCTTCAAGAATGGGCTTCATCATCTGGCACGGGATGCACGTCGTTGATCCGAACTCCACCAGCCGCGGCAGACCCGACGGCGAGGGCGCAGCCTGTACCGGCTCCTCGTGTTCATCGTGCAGGCCGGCGCCGCCGGGCGGATAGATCGCCGGCGGACAGCACGTTGAGGTTCCGCCGTTTTTCAGTACGACGACCGTTCCGATAGCCGCCATCAATCCCCCGACAATCGCCATTTTTACAACCGTACTCATGGTCTGACCCTTTCTGTTTTTTGACTTGTGCTACTTTAGCATGGCCTGAATCTCACCCGGCGAGGCCACCTTCCCAACGACTTTGACCTGTCCGTCAATCGCCAGCGCCGGCGTCATCATCACGCCCATCGCCATGATCTCGTTGATCTGCGTTACCTTTTCAATCTCGGCGGCCACACCGGCGGCTTTAACGGCCGTTTCGGCGTTCTCGGCCAGTTTTTTACACTTCGGACACCCGGTTCCCAATATCTGTATCTTTTTCATTTGTCTGTCTCCTGATCAAATAGCCTTGGCTGCGGCTGAATTCACAATGTTGACTTTTGCCTTTTACCCTTTAACTTATTTTTGGAATCGTTCGTCGGCGATTTTCCGTCCGTTTTTGACGTGGTCCATCCGGCCGCTGCGCGACACATCAAACCGGTCAAACATCGGACTGTACGGCTTGATATCCAGCAGCGGCGTACCGTCCAGCATATCCGCATCGCGTATGTACAGTTTGTTGCCCTCGATGCGTTCGAGTTTGACCGGCGACAGGTCGATTGAATCGGTGTTCCGTCAGCTTGCTTATGCGGTGTATGGATGACGCCGATCCGACGTACTGTATATTGTGCCATTGTAAAAAACCCACGTTGTGTTTTCTGTGAAACCTGCGGTTATTATATCGCACCGTAAATCAATCCGCTAAGAGTCGCCATCACAACGACCAACGCCACAAATACCATCGTTTTTTGTGTGCCCATCACCGAACGGATGACCAGCATATTCGGCAGACTCAACGCCGGCCCGGCCAGCAGCAGCGCCAGCGCCGGTCCTTTGCCCATGCCTGCGCCGAGCAGACCCTGCAGGATCGGCACTTCCGTCAGCGTTGCAAAATACATAAACGCCCCGGCAAACGAGGCGAACAGATTCGCCCACAGGCTGTTTCCGCCGACGGCCCGCTCGACCCATTGGGCGGGAATAATGCCCTCATAGCCCGGCCGACCCAGCAAGAATCCGGCCGCCAGCACGCCGATTAGCAGCAGCGGCAGAATCTGCCAGGCGAACCCCCACGATGTGGCGACCCATTCGGCTATCTCGCCGCGACTGAACCACATCAGCAGCATCCCGCCGAACAGTACCAGCAACCCCGCCGTAATACCCCAGCGGGCACGAAAGACGGCCTCATACACGATATTCTTGTCAACGGGTTCTATCGCCTGAAGCTGTTCGGCGGGAATTTCATGTTCAGTGCCGGTGCGATCGACCACGCGGACATAACCCTCGCCTTCCTGAACCACCGTCCCTTCAATCGTATGGGCGCTCAGGCCGCCCGGACAGCACAGAAAGATCGCCCGCACGTCGCCGCTTCGCGCCCAGTTGGCCACGACCAGAATCCCCACCATCGACGCGAAAAACGCCGCATTTTTCCACAACGGTCGCGACACTTCCGGTGCGGGCATCGCCACTTGTCCGCTGCTTTTTTCCAGTTCCTCTTTGCGATAGATAAAGTGCATGGCCAGCCCGATGACGACGCTGAATACAATCGCCCCGACCGCCCGCGCTATTCCCAACTCAAGCCCCAATATCCGTGCTGTCAAAATAATCGCCAGCACATTGATGGCCGGGCCGGAATACAAAAACGCCGTCGCTGGTCCCAGCCCCGCCCCCATCTTGTAAATGCCCGCAAACAGCGGCAGCACCGTACACGAACAGACCGCCAGAATCATTCCGGATACACTGGCGACCCCATAGGCCAGCACCTTGTTGGCCTTGGCGCCGAGGTATTTCATCACCGACGCCTGGCTGACAAAAACGCCGATTGCACCGGCAATGAAAAACGCGGGAATCAGACATAATAAGACATGCTCGCGGGCATACCACTTGACCAGATACAGCGATTCGAAAACGGCGTTGACAAACCGTGAATGATGGATCGGCAGATAAAAACATGCCAGAAACACGATCGCTACCGCGGCTAATTTTTTGGATTCTTTTTTCCAGTCCATCACGTTAATCTCGCTGATGACGGCTGTTGGCATTCCGCCGAGACGGTTTTAGGCGAGCCTGCTCAGTAAAGCCGTCTGGCTTTTCATTCGTTCTTTCAAGACCTCTTCCACACAACCCAGAAATTCCACAATGCACGGGGTCTTGAGCGAATAGATGACCTTTAGCCCCTCTTTTCGGCATTCGAGAATCCCGGCCCGCAGCATCACCGCCAGATGCCGCGAGACATTGGATCGCTGCGCCCCGACATACGTTACAATATCACAAACGCACTGTTCGCCTTCGGCCAGAAACTCGATAACTGCCAAACGGATCGGATGGGCCGCGGCCTGAATTACCTCGGCCTTTAGTTCGTAAAATTTTAGTTTTTCCTTATCCATATACTAATCTTTTCGGACTGTATCACTCTGTTACAATAACACATAATACTCACATTATATGTTTTCGTTCTGTCAAATCAACCTGTTTTTAAGAAGATTTCATTTTTCCCAGGCGTTTCGGTATTGACAATGCTTTTCTGGCGGCTATAATGTGAACGTTCATTCACATTGTGAGTTTATTGTGGCTATTGAAAAACTTAAAACTCGGATTCGTCGAGAACAGATTGCTCAAGCGGCTCTGGATATCGTCTCGGCCGGCGGGCTTCAGCAGCTCGGTGTTGCCGCGGTGGCACGGCGTGTGGGGCTGGTTCCCTCGGCCCTGTACCGTCATTTCAGGAATAAAGACGAGATATTAAACCTGACGGTTGAGCTGATACACAGCAAGCTGTTCGACAATGTCGCGGCCGTCCGTGAGCAGACACAGGACCCGCTTGAGCGATTGCATCAGTTGTTTTGTCGGCATATTCACCTGATTCAGGAAAACCGCGGGATTCCCGTCGTTATCTTTTCCCGGGATTTTCACGCCGACCATCCGGAGCGCAAAGGTCGCATTTT
>DSDR01000365.1 GCA_011048645.1 Phycisphaerales bacterium | reverse complement strand
AAGACCGCCGCTTTTCCATCCGTGTGATGCGGCCGGAACAGTTGGAATTGTACCGCACGTGTTACGAAATCAATTTCAGGAAGGTTCCGCTGCTGTTCTGGGACAATCAGCGCTGCGCCGGCGTGTCCTGGCTCAAACGCGCTGTGATGCGTGTGCTGGGCAAGACCGAAGTGGCTGCCTGGCGCAAAGCGTTCGTCCGTGTCGGCCGACAGATCACCCCTATTGAACCCCAAACCAAACCGAAGTGTCAATATGTCTGACCGTTCGAAACAACCTGTTACCTCCGTCGCAGGAGCGGGTATCCCTCCGACCGCCGCGCTGCGCAGACAGCTTGACCGAGCCGCTGAGATATACCTGACTGACCACCGGCTCACGCCGCCGGCGCCGCTTGACACGCTCAAACAGCACGCCGCGAGTTTGCTGGCTCAAGAGGGCCTGAGCCAGGAGTTTTTGCCCTATACCGTGGTCATTCTCAACAACACGCTGTGGCGTCCGGTTGTGCTGAACATTCCGTACTCCAAGCGTCTGCTGCTGCTGCCGCAATGTCTCAAGTCCGCGCGTCATTGCCCGGCCGAGTGCGATACATTCGGCCTGCTGTGCAAGCATTGCGGCCGCTGCGTCATCGACCCTCTGACGCGCCGGGCTGAACAGCTCGGCTATACCGTCCTGATTGCCGAAGGCTCGCCGGTGGTGATGGCCCTCATCCAATCCGGTCAGGTTGAAGCCGTCATCGGCGTCAGTTGTCTGCCCGTGCTCGAAAAGGTCTTTCCCTATATGGAAGCCGGCGCGGTTCCGGGCGCAGCGATTCCCCTGCTGTACGACGGCTGCCGGGATACCGTCTTTGACATCGACGCGCTGAACGCCATCCTTGAAGACTGTATCCCGGCCGAGCAGACCATCGGGCTTGACCGGCTGCGTCGCAACGTCCAAGATTGGTTTTGCCCGGACGCCCTGCGGGAGTTTTTCCACAACGCCGACGACCCGACCGTCGCCGTCGCCGTGGACTGGCTTTCGCGCGGCGGCAAACACTATCGCCCGCTGCTGACGGCAGCCATGGCTGCGGCCTGCACCGACATTGAGGACGACCGCCTGCCGGCGACCGTTCGACAAGCTGCCGTTGCGGTGGAGTGCTTTCACAAGGCCTCGCTGATCCACGACGACATCGAAGACGACGACGTCCGACGCTACGGCCGTCAAACGCTGCATTTGCAGCACGGCGTTCCCATCGCTCTGAACGTCGGCGATCTGCTCATCGGCGAAGGCTACCGTCTGCTGACCGAACTGGATGTCGGCCCTGAACAAAAAAACGCCCTGCTGCACATCGCCGCCTGCGGCCATCGCGCCTTATGCCTCGGTCAGGGACGGGAACTGGATTGCCTTCGTCGCAACGCCGCCCCGACGGCAGACGAGATCATCGCCATTTTCGCCGGTAAAACCGCTCCGGCCTTTGCCGTTGCGCTCAAGATCGGCGCAGTTCTCGGCGACGCGGAGGCCGCCCTGTTTGACACGCTGGATCGCTATTCGCATGCACTGGGGATTGCGTATCAAATCCGCGACGACCTGCTGGACTGGCAATCGGCTCAACAGAAAAACGAATTGTCGATTGTCGCCGCTCTGGGCGGCCAGCAGGCCGCACGTCAACGGCTGGCCGACTATCGCCGCCGTGCGGTCGAATGCCTTGAGGCGGTGCAGTCATCCCGCGTCAAGACGCTGCTGCGCCGCGTCATTACCAAAATCTTTGACGAGGTTGAGCCGATGGGGTGCTGCGATGAGCATACGTCAGAGTCTGGTTGACGCCGCGGCCGGCGGCTGTCCGACCGGCGAAATCTCCATCGAAAAAGTGGCTTGCGTTTTTTTGAATCGACAGAATCCGGACGGCGGCTTTCGCGGCAAAGGCTCTCAAAGCGACTTGTACTACACCGGTTTTGCGCTGATGAGTCTGACTGCCCTTGGATATGCGTCGAAGTTGACCGAGCCGGCCGATTTTCTTGACCGTTTCGGCTATGGCGACGACCTCGATCTGGCGCATCTGGCGGCGCTGATTCGCAGCCGTCGGCTGACTGGCCGACTTAAACCGTCCGACGCAGACCGTTGGGCCGAGAGGCTCGAAGCGTTTCGGTGCACTGACGGGGCGTACCATCATCTCTTCGCCGGTGCGGAAGGCTCAGCCTACGGCTGCTTTCTGGCACTGGGAGCGTATCAGGATTTGGGCTGTCTGCCGCCTGATACGAACGCTATGACAGCCTGTCTTGAAAGGCTCAATGCAGACGGCGGCTATTATAACGAATCGGCCATACCGCTGGTCTCAACGCCGGCAACCGCCGCAGCGGCGACCACGCTGACAGCTCTGGGGCAGCCGACAGATTCCAGGGCTGCCAAGTGGCTGATGACAAGCCGGGATCCGGACGGCGGTTTCAAGGTGATGCCCGCGGCGCCGATGGCCGATTTGCTTTCGACCGCCGTTGCGCTGTACGCCTTGCGCGTAATGGGAACGGATTTGGCGTCGATCCGTTCGACCGATAGGGCCTTTGTTCTGGCCCTGTGGGACAAGACCATCGGCTTTTGGCCTAACCGCGTCGATCACATCAGCGATTGCGAATATTGCTTTTACGGTCTGCTTTCTTTGGGACATTTGCAATGAACGATTGCCGCACGACATTTGACAACACCCTTGGCCGTTTGCTTGACGCCCGCGGCGCTGACGGCCTCTGGCCGGGCCGACTCAGTTCCAGCCCACTGGCAACCGCGGTCTCGATAACCGCTCTGCATATCGCCGATCCGCCGCGGTACGCCCGCTCCATCCAAAACGGGATCAACTGGCTGGCTGACCATCAAAATCCCGACGGCGGCTGGGGCGATACCGAAAACCGCGACCCGAGCAATCTGAGCACAACGCTGCTGTCGCTGGCGGCGCTCTGTGCTGTGGACAAGACAGGCCAATTTTCAACACAGGTCCAGAACGCCCGCACCTGGCTCAAACGCGAACTGCATTACACCCACGAAGCCGACCTGGCCGAGGCGGTCTATGCCGCGTATGGCGACGATAGGACGTTTGCCGTGCCGATTTTGACCCACTGCGTGCTGGCCGGGCTGTTTCAGGATACCCCACATCCGTGGCGATTCGTCAAGCCCCTGCCGTTCGAGTTGGCTCGGCTCCCGCGTGCGCTGTATCGGGCGGTTAATCTGACCGTGGTCAGCTATGCCCTGCCGGCGCTGATTGCCGTCGGCCAGGCCAGGTTTCATTTTGACCCGCCGAAAAATGCGTTCTTACGGGCGATTCGCCGCGCCGCGTGCGGTCCGACGCTGGAGCTGCTCAAGTCGCTTCAGCCGACCAACGGCGGCTTCCTTGAAGCCCCGCCGCTGACGGCCTTTGTCGCGATGAGTCTGGCCTCGATTGGTCAGGTGCAGCATCCGGTCGCGCAAAAGGCGCTGGCGTTTCTGATCGCTGTACAGCGGTCGGATGGAAGCTGGCCGATCGATACAACGCTATCGACGTGGCTGACGACCCATGCGGTCAAAATCCTCGGCAAAGAGCACCTGACCGAGAGCGACCGCCGGAACCTGGCCGATGCCCTGGTCCAACAGCAATACCAAAACGTCCATCCATTTACCGGAGCCGCCCCCGGCGGGTGGGGCTGGAGCCATCTGCCCGGCGCCGTACCCGACGCCGATGATACCGCCGGTGCGCTGGTCGCGCTGTATCAGCTTGATAACCAAAGCAACGCCGCCCGGCAGGCCGCCGCGGCGGGGGTGACGTGGCTGCTGAATCTGCAAAACAGCGACGGCGGCGTTCCGACCTTTTGCCGCGGCTGGGGCAAACTTGAATTCGACCGAAGCTGTGCCGACCTGACCGCGCACGCCCTTGATGCGTTCAGGCTCTGGCGCGACCGGCTTCCGCCCGCCCTGCAATCCCGTATCGACCTCGCCATTGCCGGCGCCCTGCGATTTCTCTATGCCCATCAACGCCAAGACGGTGCGTGGCTGCCGCTGTGGTTCGGCAATCCGTACGCCGAGGATAAAACAAACCCTGTCTATGGAACGGCCCGCGTCTTGACAGTACTGTCGAAGATGAATCGCTGCGCCTATCCGATTCTTGACGCGATGATTCCGCCGGCGGTGGATTATCTGAGCCGATCACAACAACCCGACGGCGGCTGGGAATCCATCGAACAAACCGCACTGGCGATTACCGCACTGATCTCGGCGAAACAAACACAATCCGACGCCATCGACGCCGGACTAAAATGGCTGACAGAGCACACCGATCAAGGCAAAGCATTGACTCCCGCCCCGATTGGTCTGTACTTTGCCAAGCTCTGGTACACCGAAGACTTATATCCCGTCTTGTTTACCCTTGAGGCCCTGCACGCCGTCCACCGGCTCAGCCATACACATTGACTGACCTTTGTTTTTGTTATTCCGGGCCGTGGATTCGGTACGGCATGGCCGCCGGATACTCGCGGAGGATTTCCTCATAATCATCCAGCCAGCAGGCGTCGGGATTGGAATTGCACACCAACACCTTGCCGCTGTCGGCATCGTCGGCGGCGCGATGGTATTTGAAAAAGATTTTTGTGTCCGTTTTCGACAAAATCTCAATCTTGCCGGTCGCATGCGACATCACAAACCGCAGGCGCTTGGCCAGCCCCGACACCCGGGCTTTAGCCGCTTCGTAAATGGCGTATCCCTCTTCAATCGGCACCGTATAAGCGTGATTGCCCAATGCCGGGCGGCACTGAAACAGATAATACGGCACAACGCCCGCAAATGACAATCGGCCGAGCAGCTCGGCCAATACATCCGGATCGTCATTGACGCCCCGAATCAGCGGAAACTGATTGGTCAGCACCGCACCGGCCCGCACCAGCTTGTCCAGGCCGGCGCAGGCGGTATCGGTCAGCTCGCGCGGATGGCAGAAATGCGTCATCACATAGATCCGCCTGGCCGGCAGGCTGTACGTCGAGATCATCTCCGCCAGCGCCGGATCGTCAAGAATTCGATACGGATTAAACACCGGCATCCGCGTCCCGAGGCGAATAATCCGCACGTGCTCAATCTTGCGCAGTTCGGAAATAATTTGCTCCAGTTTGCGCGTCGCCAGCACCAGCGGATCGCCGCCGGTCAGGAGTATATTGGTAATTTTCGGATGTGCGGCGATATACTCTATCGCCGCGGGAATATCCCTGAGTGATTCCTTCTGCGGGTCAATAAACACCCGCTTGCGAAAACAATAACGGCAAATTCCCTCGCATATATTGCTGACCAGCAGCAGCGCTGTGGAATGATACTTATGCTCCAAGCCCGGCAGCACCGTATAAGCCTCTTCATTGGAAGGATCCAACCGACCCCAGCCTTCCAGTTCGTCGGTGTGCGGTATAATCAGCCGACGAATGGGACAGGCCGGATCGTCCCAATCAATCAGCGACAAATAATAGTCGTTGGCTCGAAACGCGAATCGCTCTGTGACCTGCCGCAGCGCATCGCGTTCGTGCTGTGTCAACTGCTCAATATCCTGAATATCTCGATAATATTTAACTTTATGCATAGGCCTCGCTGTTTACAGATGAATGTATACTTGAACGACGAATGACTCGAATCCAGCCCTGTATTATAGCAGAAACCACGCCTCTCTGCAAGTCTCCGTAAGCCTTTTTATTGAAGATACTTACATCAAAAGCAATAAAAAAAGTCCCGTGTGCCGCCGCACACAGGACTCGAAAAAAACATCTGAGAAACAACAGGGATTACTCGCCGGCCGGAGGGGTAACAAACCCTTTCGAAAAACCGCCGGTACTGCTCGGCGTGCCGGCAATACGCGCCAAGTAGGCCTGCCCCAGTTTTTCGATATGGTCATTGACATTGTCGAAATAGTTAAAGTGCGCCTGCTCTTCATCAATGATTGCCTCAAAAAGCTTCATCGTCACACTGTCGCCGTTCTCGCGGCACACATTCAGGAACTGATTGTAGGTGAAGACGGTGTCGTCTTCCAGGTTGCTGTCAAAGGGAAAGATTTTTTCGACCGCCTGGCCTCGCTGAACCTTGTCCGCCAAATCGGCGGTTGGTTCGCCGCCCAGTTCTTTGATGCGTTCGGCAAACTGCTCGGCGTGGCGCATCTCGTCAATCGCGATCAGCTTGACCTTGGCCGCCAACTCGCCATAATCCATATCATCCAGATTATAGTGCTGATTCATATACTGCGCGATTGCGTGCAGTTCCATCGAACGCGCCTTGTTAAGCACTTCAATGACCTTCTGCCGTGCGGCTTCTTTTTCATTTTTTGCCATTTTCTCGACTCCTAATATCTCGTTTCATCTTTTTTGTGCTCGCCTCACTGTTTGTTAATTGTATCCATACCAGCCGGTAAATCCAGCACTAATTACCAAAAATTAGCATCCAACCGCCTTAGCCACACCCTTGCCGTACGCCGGATCGGCCTTGGCAAAATGAGCAATCATTTTATCCTGAATCGGTTTGGGCGCCTTTTTTAAACTGCCGGCGATATTTTCACACAGTCGTTTTTGCTGTTCGGGAGTCATCAGACGAAACAGATTGCCGGGCTGCACATAATCGTCATCAACACCGCGTTTTTGCTCGTACCAATCGGCATCGCCGGTGATTTTCAGCGGCGGTTCGCGAAATTCCGCAGCTTCTTTCGGACCGCCGAAACTGTTCGGCTCATAATTAACCGACGCCCCCCCGTTGCCGTCAACGCGCATCGCACCATCACGCATATAGTTATGCACAGGACACTTCGGGCGATTGACCGGAATACTCTCATAATTGACACCCAACCGATACCGATGCGCATCGGCATACGAAACAATCCGTGCCTGAAGCATCTTATCCGGCGAAAATGAAATCCCCGGCACAACGTTACCGGGTGAAAACGCAGCCTGTTCGACCTCGGCAAAGTAATTTTCCGGATTACGATTCAGTTCCAGCACACCCACATCATGAAGCGGATAATCCCCGTGCGGCCAGACTTTGGTCAGATCGAACGGATTCCACCGATAGGTTTCGGCCTCTTTTTCCGGCATAATCTGCACCTTCAGCGTCCACTTGGGACAATCGCCCTTCTTAATCATCTCAAACAACTGCTTGGTATGATAATCCGGGTCGCAGCCGGCCAGTTTGTCAGCCTCATCCGGCGGCATATTTTGAATCCCTTGCTGCGTCTTGAAGTGAAATTTCACCCAAAACCGCTCATTATTTGCATTGATAAAGCTGTAGGTGTGGCTGCCGTACCCGTTCATAAACGGAATACCGGCCGGAATGCCCCGATCCGAAAACAGGATCGTCACCTGGTGCAACGATTCGGGAACCTGCGACCAGAAATCCCACTGCATTGTGTCGTTTTTGGCGTTGGTCTGCGGGTCACGCTTCTGCGTATGAATAAAATCGGGAAACTTGATTGCGTCGCGTATGAAAAACGTCGGCGTGTTGTTACCCACTAAATCCCAGTTGCCTTCTTCAGTATAGAACTTAAGTGCAAAACCGCGCACATCGCGAACCGTATCAGCAGAGCCTTTTTCCCCGGCCACGGTGGAAAATCGTCCAAACATTTCAGTTTTTTTACCAATCTGTGAAAAAATCTTTGCCTTGGTATATTGTGTGATGTCGTGGGTGACGGTAAATGTTCCATAGGCTCCGGCCGCTTTGGCGTGAACGACGCGCTCCGGAATCCGCTCCCGATTAAAATGAGACAGCTTTTCCAGCAGATAATGATCCTGCAACAACGTCGGACCGCGTTGGCCTGCGGTCAGTGACGTTTGATTGTCCGGCACGGGAATCCCGGCCCTTGTCGTAAGTCGTTCCGGTGTATCCATAATGTATCTCCTGTTAAAATAACCTGTTACGTTTACTCTTTCAAAAAAAAGTCCGATTATCGGCATCCGGCACAGATATGTTTAGATGTACAATAGAGTATTTATTCTGAATTTTCAAGCCAAATTAACCCAAGTTCCGCAGTTAGGGGTTAAACCGTTGTTTTAGGCCTAAAAACGACGAAAGTCTTCACTACATTTCATTCCAACCGCGGCCGGTCAGGCCGATGTCGCTGAGGTAGTGGCTGTTGCTGCGGTGGGCGAACCCCGGCGTCATCACACTTCGCCGGCCGTAGGCATCATACTCATACCGCTCCACAATGCCCCATTCGGTCAGCATCGCCGCCGGGCTGTACAGGTGGTCGTGCAGATAGTAGTACCAGATCGAAGGCGTCCCGTCCACCACCCACTCAAACCCCAGCACCTCGTCGATGGTGTTGCCATAAATGTAATTACGGCTGAGTGTGAAACTCGCATACCCCTGGCTCCACACCCCCTGCGTCAACACCTGCCACTGGTCGTT
>DSDR01000109.1 GCA_011048645.1 Phycisphaerales bacterium | reverse complement strand
TGTCTCATCAAGGCCTGCGCGGTCTTAATGTCCACACCGCCCCGCACAAGCCACGACGCGAATGTGTGTCTTAAGCAGTGAAAATCGATTTTACCCTCGTGAGTCTGGACTTTCAAAAAATCCGATTCGACGCGCCGCCGATATTCCGAAGGGTTATCTTTAGCGGACTGAATCCAATCCTCGCGTGCGGCTGTCATATCGTTTTGAAACATCTGCGCCGAATGGTTGTCCGTCAAACCAAAGGCGGGAGCCGTCGGCATTTTACTCTTGAGGTGTTCTTTGAGCATCGCCACTGTAGCGGGCTTGACGGGCAGGACAGCGGCCTTGCGGTTTTTGGTGTATGCACTATCAACCTGTACCGTAAGCCCGTCAAAATCGAAACTGGTGCGTTTTAGGCTGCGTATCTCGTTTCGTCGCAAACCGGTCTCAAGAGCAAGACGATAAATCAGCGCGCGCTCGGCTCCGCTCATACCGAAAGCAACGCCGCCTCTCGACGACAGCCACTCCAGTAGATATGCCGCTTCGTCCTGTGTCAGCGCGCGTCGCTGTTTTTCGACCTGAACATTTTTAACCGTCAGGTTCACCAGAGGGTCGGTGATAATCGCTCCTTCGGCTGCAAGCCATTTCGTAAACTGTTTGACGGCGCGGACGTGATGTCGTTTCGTCATCGACGACACAACATCGTCGGTATCGACAGATTCGAGTCTGCCGGTTTTGGGATTTTTCCGATAGACCTGCTTTTTGAGCCGGTCGATTGCCAGTAGGATTTTTCCACCGGTGATGTTCTGAAGGCTCCGGCACCCAGCCTCGGCCAGCACGCGCGCAGCGCGATTGCCCTGCTGTTCGGCTTGCTTAGGCGTTACGCCGGACGCCAGTAGATTCGATTTGAACGCCTCGATGTGTTGACTCAATGACACCCCTGCCGCCGCCCGTGAACCGGAAATCAAGCCGAGTGTCGCCAGTCGTCCGATGAATTTCGGCGGCTGCTGCGAAATCCACTTCTGAATATCCGCGCCCGGCGATTCACCGGCCATTTTCAGACCGATCAACTCTTCTATTTTTTGGGCGGTCTTTTCGGAGATGTGTCTATTTTTGTGGAGCGGCAGCCGATGTCGTTTGCCTTCAATGTAAATATCGGCGTACCATTTTTCGGTTTGAAGGGTTTTCCCATCCCTTTTGATTGATTGCCTGTATATTCTCATCGTTTCCTGTCCTTTTTTCAAAAAAAAGGTGGCCGGTTGCTACAGGCAATCGGGAAAAGTGTGTTCGATTGACACCGGCCATTTATGTTTGTCGCGACTACCTGTAGCAATTGTGATTATGCCAAAAACCGATGTTCGTGTCAAGGACAAAAAAAATCTGTTGTCCGATTGTTTGTCCGCGCAATGCGGAAAGATGGGGAATTTGGGGGACTTACAAGGAATCCATTCTGTATCCGGAATGTTCCGAAGAATATGCGTTTTTAGGCCAAAAACGCGGTTTTTGGGGCAAAAAGGCACAAAAAAAGAACCACGTCCGGAGGGACTCGAACCCCCAACCCTCGGTTCCGAAGACCGATGCTCTATCCAATTGAGCTACGGACGCAACTATCTTTTTTTCAAGCACTTATCTCTGCCGTCGGCCCGTGCCGCAGCGGCTGAATCAAACCGTGTTCATTGTACGCCGCCCCGTTCCGTTTTGCAAGCAATTTAGCCCGCAGGACGCCAAAAACACCCAACGGCAAATTCACCGCCCGCAGATTTCCGCAATAATCCCACGAGACCGCCGTCCTACCGAATGGAAACAGCGGATATGTCAATATCATCAAACTCGGCATAGACATCCACAACGCGAACGCCGGCATAGCCGATTGCATACGTGTCATCTTCCCTCTCGATAAGCGGCTGGCCATCCACGAACACCCTGATTTTTTCCTTTTCTGCAACCACTTTCAGTCGGTACCATCGATTGACTTGGCAGGGAAAATCCACCAGCGCCAGCTCCGTCCAGTTTGTTCCATCCATTTTGCCCAGAACCGCTTTTTGCGTACCGGGAATAAGACCCGCAAAATAGCCCTTCATCGCATCATAACCCACCGATGGATGATGGACGCGAAAAATCACACCGGCGTCCCGATGCCCTTCCACAATCCTGACTCGGGACTGAAAGACAAAGTCATCCCAAACCCGATCACGCACAATCGCTTTTTCACCCGACCGATAACGATTGGCAACGCCCCAGCCCGGATTATACCCCAGCATCAGCCGACCGTTTTGAGCATCAATAAATCGGTTGTATCCGTAATAGCACCAGTTGTCCCATTGATTGTCCTCAAAGCGGTCGGCAAATCGGCCTGCCCGCTTCGGCAGCGGTTCGCCGGACGGTCTTTTCAGGACGCGCCCGGCGTCAAACGGCGTCCCGAAATCTGGCGACCCGTCCGCACTGAACGTAAACGGCTGTATCCTGACGTTACGCTGCCAGCCGGGTTGCGGCGATATTTTTGAATGATAGACAATCCAGTTTTCCGTACCATCGGGAGAGGTCGTAAACATCGCATGGCCGACGCCGTGAACGGTCTGGCTGCCCTGAAAAACCGGCGCACTCTTTTTGGTCCAGTTCTCCGGATTCATCGGGTCGTCGCCGTCTTGAATGGAAAGCTGACCCAGCTTATAGGTCGGCCCCCATGAGTTGCTGCACGAATAAATCACATAAATCCTGCCGTCATTTTTCAGGATTTGCGGACCTTCATTCAGCCCTTTAAGGCTCGGGTCTTCCGAGACGCGCTCCCAGACATACGTATCATTGTCGGCAATCCTGACGCGATTTGTTTTTGTTGTCCAGGGATTTTCCATCTCGGCAATATAGAGCGATTGAATGTCGTCGCGCTGACCCTGCCAGCCCGACCAGAGCAGATACAGCCGGCCGTTCATTTCCAACGGCGTGGCGTCAATCGCCCAGCGGTTGTCCCGCCCGGTTTCGATGTGATCGCCGGTATAGACAATGCCTCTGTCGATATAGTCGCCCTGGGCATCCTGGGTAACGCTTTCCAGGACACCCGTGCGATGATTGGCGTTCTCGCCGTCATCGGCGGCGTAGTAAATATACCACTTATCGTTGAGATAATGGATTTCCGGCGCCCAGACGCCCGAACTGTTCCAGCCCGTCTCCGGACTAAGCCAGACAATGCGTTTGATCCCTTTATCGGTGAGTCGATCGGATTTCCAGACAGAGACGCCCTGATCGCCTTCGGACTGGCAGAAATAATAATAGCCGTCGGTATGTTTACAGACAAACGGGTCAGCGCCCTCATAGACCGGATTGACAAAGGTACCAAACAAGGCCGGATCAATGTCTTTTTCTTCGTCAGCCGACCGGCCCGCCGCCGAGGCTGAAAGCGGCAAGCGAACCGTCTTGACGCCGCGCGAAGGGTTCAAGACCTTGGGCCCCTGCTCTGTCCAGATTATCGGGTCGATACACATCTGGCGTTTGGTTCGCTCGGCATTCCAGGAATGATACGCCATAAAATACGTTTCCTTGTCCGGAGCAAGGATGACGGAATTATGACCCGGACCGATAAGTTGACCCGGGATCGTGCCGATCACAGAGGCCTTGTCGATGCTCCACCGGTCACGATAGGGACCGGCGACATTCTCGGCCACGGCGCAGCCCACCCCGTAGCCGGGCGTCTGCCAGTTGCCGCCGGAGTAAAAACAATAATACGTCCCGTCACGATAGACCACAAACGGCCCCTCGACCGTGTGCCAGGCGTCCCATAATTGGTCATAAAGAGTTCGGTTGCGCTCGTAAATCTGCCAATCGGAAAACGCCCGCAAAACGGTTGTCACCGAACCGACCGTCGAGATCATATCATCGCCCAGCCGCACCACCGCCAGCGCGGTGCCGACCCGCTGATCAAAAAAGTCCTTTGCGAAAAACAGATACCACTGCTCGCTGACCGGATCGAAAAATGGATGGCCGTCAATCGAGAACGGTTCATCGGGAAACAGCAGCCGACCGGTATCCTTAAACGGCCCTTCCGGACGGTCGGACACGGCCACGCGCATTTTCTGATCGCCGGCGTAATACAAATAAAACAGGCCGTCGCGTTCGACTGCTTCCGGCGCCCAATAGTCCCGAATGGCCGGATCGGTCACCGACTCCAGCGCCCCGCCGAGATACGTCCAGTTCACAAAATCATCCGACCGCAGGACGGGAAACTGACGGCCGTTCTCATCGGCCGGGCCGGTGCCGTAGGCGTAATAAACCCCGTCAACATACAGCACCTGCGGATCGGCCAGGTAGCCGTCCCAGACAGGGTTATGATAGGTTAATTCCATTGGCGCTGCGGCACAGCCGGCGCCAAACACCGCGAAGAAAATCAAGACACATTCTACACAGACAGTCTGAATCTTCATCATACGAATTCCTTTCAACAGGCTATCAGTTCAGCGCCGATGAACGTTTCGCGCCCTATGTCGGCCGGGCGCACAAAACGTCGAGAACCCAGACGCTATCCGTTTATCCAATCAGCGCCATTTTGTTCCAAATCGGACGCAGCGTCAAACAGCAATTTTCCGCTGAACGCCTCTTTTTTTATTTTCCTTCGTTTTGCGGTTTACTTTCACCTCTGTTATGTGATAATCTAAGTCAGTTTTTGTATCAATCCAAGAAACAAATGCGGTTGTTTTTAACCCTTGAATCGGAGAGGCTAAATCATGAGCGACTATTCCATCAGCCCGTCAGGAGAAAAATTTCCCATCCCCCAACAAGACGACTACGTCGCGGAGTTTGAACGCATCAGCGCCCTGGTCGAGGCGGCCCGTCAGGACGGCAAAGAGATTGTGGTCGTCATGGGCGTGGGTTTCGTCGGGGCGGTCATGGCCGCGATCATTGCCGATACGGTGGACAAAGCAACCGGCAAGCCCGGTAAATTTGTCATCGGCTGCCAGCGCCCCAGCACGCGCAGTTATTGGAAAATCCCGATGCTCAACCGCGGACAATCACCGGTCAAGGCCGAGGACCCTAACGTCGATCCGATGATCGCCCGATGCGTCAACGACAAAAAGACACTGGTCGCCACGTACAACAGCGATTGTCTGTCGCTGGCCGATTGTGTCGTCGTGGACGTGCAGTGCGATTTCAGCAAACGGTCACTGGGCAATCTCCGCACGGGTCAGGCGGAAATGAAAGCCCTTGAAGCCACGCTCAAGACCATCGGACATAAAGTCCAGCCGGAATGCCTGACGCTGATTGAAACGACCGTTGCCCCCGGCACGACCGAGTTTGTGGCCTGGCCGATCCTCAAAAAATGCTTCAAGGCAAGAGGAATCGACGCCGAGCCGCTGCTGGCGCACAGTTTTGAACGCGTGATGCCGGGGCGGGAATACGTGTCTTCGATTCGCGATTTCTGGCGGGTCTGCTCCGGATGCAGCGAAACCGCCAAAAAACGGGTCGAAAAATTCCTTCGCGAGGTGCTCAATACCGAAGACTATCCGCTGACGGTGATGGATCGTCCGATTGAATCCGAAACGACCAAAATCGTGGAAAATTCCTATCGCGCTGCGATCCTGGCGTTTCTGGACGAGTGGAGCCTCTTTGCCGAGCGAAACGGCGTCGATTTAATCAAGGTCATCAAGGCCATCAAAATGCGTCCAACCCACAGCAATATCATCTTTCCCGGCCCGGGCATCGGCGGATATTGCCTGCCCAAAGACGGCGGATTGGGGTATTGGGCGTATAAACATATTCTCGGTTTTGAGGATGATATTTTCAAAATCACCACCGCCGCGATTGACATCAACGATACCCGCGCCCTGCACGCCGCCGCACTGACCCGCGACGCCCTGCGGAATATGGGCCGCTATATCGCCGGCGCCGCCGTTTTGTTGTGCGGAGCCAGCTATCGGCAGGATGTCGCCGACACCCGCTACAGCGGCTCGGAAATCATCGTACGCAAGCTCACGGAGATGGGAGCGGACATAAAGGTACACGACCCCTATGTCGCACATTGGTACGAATTGGAAAAACAGGATGACTATCCAGCCCCCGGCCAGTCGTGGGCGCGCTTTTTCCGCAATCAGGATGAACTGGTCAACATTCGGGTGCAAAACGATCTGCCCGCTGCGATTAAAGGCGTTGAGGCCGTGATTCTCGCCGTGCCTCATGCTCCCTATCTGGAACTGGATCCCGACCAAATTGTTGAATGGGCTGGCGGACCGATGGCCGTGATTGACTGCTTCGGCATCCTTGACGATGAAAAGATACGACGGTACTTCGAATTGGGCTGTGAAGTCAAGGCGCTGGGGCGAGGCCACATCCAGCGAATCAAAGAAAGCGTCCGCAGCAAAATGCTCAAGTCAGACTGAGATCGAAACGGCCGGAAAAACATCTTTAATACGCTCGACAACACGACCGAAGAAATACCGAACGGCAAAACCAATCGCCAACGGCAAAACGACCATCAACAGAATCTCCACGAACATATTCCAGAAGGAAACCGGCAACGCCTGCCCGGCCAGCAGTTTGGCCAGCGCGGGCGTCAGGATGGGACACAGCAGCGTGGAGACGGTCGTCAGCGACACCGAATAGGCCACATCGGCGCCGGCGATGTAGGTGTACCAATGCAGAAAGGTCGTGATCAGACGCGATTTATCGCTGTCGTTAGTCATCCGATTGTCTATATCGGCATTACTCACCGTTTTCTTTGGGCAGATTGCCGCACACGGCGAATCTGAGCCAACAGCTTGCCGCGCCCCTGAGCGGTCAGATAGTTCTCGATTTGTCGTCCATGGCGCACGTCCCAGTAGTGCAGCAGCGCAAACTGAAGTCGCTTGTCGGCGCGGCCCTTGGGCACGACAATCCGCTTGCCCTGAGGCGACCGCCCGGAAACATACATCGCCGTGGACAACGCCAGCGGAGCCGGAACAAAATCCTGCACCTGCCGCGGTCGCCAGTGGCGCGACAGCAAATACTCGGTCAACTGAAGCGCATCTTCATTCGAGCAGCCCGGATGGGCGCTGATAAAATACGGCACAAGGTACTGCTGTTTGCCCGCACGGCAGGAGGCCTCGGCAAACCGGGCCTCGAATTCCTCAAACACCTCAAAACCAGGCTTGCGCATCAGGTTCAGGACATGCGGACAGTAGTGCTCCGGGGCAACCTTCAGATGGCCGCCGACAAAATGCCCGGCCAAAAGCTGCATATAGTCGCCGCTCTGGAGCGCCAGGTCATGGCGAATACCGGAGGCAATGGCGCTGCGAATCTTTCGCGGTTGGCCCTGCTGCCAGTTGAGTACCCGCTCAAGCAGGCCAAGCATACGGCCATGATCGGCGGGCAGTTTCACACACGGCTCAGGATACAGGCAGCTTTCACGGCGGCACACCCCCGCGTCCGGACAGGCCATCCCGTACATATTGGCCGTCGGGCCGCCGATGTCGGCAATCGTACCCTTAAAATCGCAGTGATGAACGATCTGGGCCGCTTCGGCCAGGATGCCGTCCTCGGACCGCGAGGCGATTTGTTTGCCCTGATGAAAATAAATCGCACAAAAACTGCACCCGCCAAAACACCCCCGATGCGTCGTGATGCTGAATCGCACCGGCGCCAGCGCGGCGATGCCGCCGAGACGGTCATACATCGGATGGGCGTTGCGGGTAAACGGCAGGCTGTACAGTCTGTCCAGCTCGTCCTGACTGAGCGGCTCGGCGGGCGGATTGACCACGACCCGACCGGGACACTGGTCCTGAACGACGGGTCGGCCGGTCGGCCGAGCCTGCCGCTGATAGGCAAGCTGAGCCTCCATAAACCGTTCCGGCTCGGCCTGAAGCGCCTCGCGGTCCGGCAGAACAACCGCATCGGTCGGCGGCTTAACGTCGCGCACCACCCGATAAGCCAGGCCCGAAATATCGCTCATCGCGTCAACAGAACGCCCCGCCGCCAGACGCCGGGCAACCTCCAGCGTCGCCCGCTCGCCCATGCCGTGCACGAGCACATCCGCCTTGGCGTCAATCAGCACAGAACGTTTGAGCCGGTCTTCGATGTAATCATAATGCACCAGCCGCCGCAGACTGGCCTCCAGACCGCCCAGCACAATCGGCACATCGCCAAACGCTTCCCGCGCGCGGGCGGCATAAGTCAGCAGCGGCTTGTCGGGGCGTAAATCGGTGCGGCCGCCGGGACTGTACACATCCTGACGACGTCGATGACCCAGCGAGGCATAGTTATTCAGCCGCGAATCGATACAGCCGGACGTAATGCCCCAAAACAGCCGAGGCCGTCCCAATGCCCGAAACGGTTCGACGCTGCGCCAATCCGGCTGAGCCAGGATCGCCACACAAAAGCCGTGATGCGCCAGCCACCGTCCGATCAGCGCCGCGCCAAAGGCCGGATGATCGACATAGGCATCGCCGGTAACGAGAATAATATCCGGCTCATCCCGGCCCACCGCCTCGATCTCCGACCGACACACCGGCAAAAACGAATTGAC
>DSDR01000118.1 GCA_011048645.1 Phycisphaerales bacterium | reverse complement strand
GCGGCCGAACCGAGCGACTCATCGCACAACCGGTTCAGCTTGTTGATTTCGGACTGAATGTCATTAATGTCTTCAAACATAATTAAATTGTACGTTCCCTATGGCGATGTGCCTACTTTTTTTCGCCGAACAATCCTTTTTTTCGACATTTTTTGTGAAAAAATGAACCCAAAAACCGAAAAACGGGTTTTTTAGGCGAATCATCATCTCTTATGGCATCTTTTTGAGATCTTCCCACTTTACGACCCATTTTCCATCGTCCGGGAATCCGGGGGCATTGCGCGTCGGGGCGTCGTCCCAGCCGGCGGCCATCATCGCCGCTGCCGTCAGCAGTCCGCCGTTGCCGGGCATATACACCGGCAGGCCTTCGCGCTGCCAGTTGTGTCCGTTGGGCAGGTAGCGGTTTTTCTGCACTTCCAGCAGCAGGGCGTCAATCGCCCAATCCGGCCTGCCGACCCGTGCGGCGGTCATCGCGATCATCGGATAATCCCAGCCCCACGTGTCGCTCCAGTCCCAGTGGCGCAGCACATGTTCGACGGTCCGCGTCATTACCGCCTCGTTGACCATTCGCGATTTGGGCAGCACGCCCCAGACGGCCAGCATACAGGGATGTCCGCCGTCGGCGACCAGCGGATGTTCCTGCTCCACATACACACCATTGTGTATCGGCAGTATCGCCAGGTTGCCCGCGATACGCTCCCACATCGCGGCCGGTTCCAGTCCAAGTCGCTGACGCCACTGCGAGGCGGTGCGCAGCGCCCAATGCCAATAGGCCAGCTCAAAGGCGGCGTTTTTGGTCTCGGCATAGCGTTTCGGCTCAAATTCCCGCGCCGAAATCAGCGGCGGCCCCAGTACAAAACTTTCGCTGAGGTCGTCCCAGTGGGCAAAATCAGCCATAAACGTCGCCGTTTCAAAAACGATGTCCTGGTATTTTTCCAGCGTTTCAGTGGTTGGATTTTCTCGATAAAGCAACTCGGCATAATAAATCGGATGCGGCTGCTGCCAAATCAGCAGCGGCCCGATGCCCGAAGGAGCGTCCTGACCGTCAGGGCCGACCATCTTGGGCCAGCGCACGCCGGCATAGCCCTGCCGCTCGGCAATTTGTCGGGCGACCGGCATAATCTGTTTGTACCAAGCCAGCGACCGCTCGAATAAATCGCTGCGTCCCCAGAGCATCCACTGCACGCCGTGCCACCAATGCATTTCCAGATGAAACTTGCCAAACCAGCTCGTGCAGGTCAGCCCCGTCTCGGCCGGCGGGTACTTCTGGGCGGATTGAACACCCATCAGATACTGCGACAGAACAATCCGCCGCTCCAGCTCATACCATCGCTCATCGCTGCTTTCGGACAAGTCGATGGCGCCGCCGGAGGTCCAGAAATTGTGCCAATGAGTTGCGGCCTTGCGACGGATGTCCTCGAATGATTCGCCGGGCCAATCGGTGGAGGTGGGTGAAAAGAGAACCGAAAACGTCAACGCCTCATCGCCGTTTGGCCCGAACAGCAGGTATTCGTGCCGGTCGGTCTTGAGCAGCTTGCCGTTGTGGTGAATGCGGCAAAAATACGTCAGCGTATCCAGTTCGCGCTCGATCAGGGCGGTGGTTTCGTCTTCGCGGAGTGTTTGGGTCCGATGTTTGCTCGGCTGCGACCAGTCGGCCGGGTCATTGCCCCATGTCGCCGACGGATACGGAAAACGAAGTGCGATTTTGACACGTCCGTCCCGCAGCAGGGCGCTTTCAACCGACACAGCGATGCCGTCGTATTCGGGATGCGCGACGGTGTGTACTTCGACCGGCTGGCCGTCGATGGCAAATCGGCTGACGAGCCGTCCTTCCCACAGCCGCAGCGTCTGGTCGATTTGCGACAGGTCGGCCACGGTCAGCCGTCTGCCGTTTTCATCCGTCAGGATAAAGCCGATTTGCCCCAGATGGCTCTGATGCGGATTGGCTCGCAGATAACGCCCGGCGGGGGATTCACTGATGATGTTATATTCGACCGCTCGGCCGTACGTATCGGCCTTGACAAAGGTATCGGCCAGCGTATAGCCCTCGGTGTTTTCGAATCGGTTCCAGCCCCACTCGGCCATTGTGGTCAAGGGAATCGTGTCGGCATAGTGGGCCGGAAAACTTTGCAGCCCGGTCACGTCGGCGTTAAACGCAAAACGCCCATTGCCCACCGACAGCGGCGCCAGCGGATCGGCGGCGGTCAGCTTGACATCATGACGGGTCACCAGCGCCTTGCGGTCAATTCCCTCTGCCCGGATTGCACCGCCCACCACCGCGACCCACACCAACGCCATCCGAATGTCCATACTCTGCCTCCCAATAATCAACAGTCACTAATCAATAGACAATTGAAAGAGTGGATCTGTAAGCCGAGTTCTGTGCCCCGCACCTGAAAATTGATTATTGAATATTGACTATTGATTATTGTCCTTTGATTGTTGAGTAAACGCCATATCAACGTTGTCAATCTTCAATTTTTAGGCGCGGGGCGGCGGTCATTAAACTGGACCGGCCGTTGCCGACCGGCTCTGACGACAGGTCTGCCCGTCGTCAAGCGACCTACCCGCTGTGAAACGCCCGGGCCGGGCACACAGCATACTTGGTCTTGCAGGCGGTGGGGTTTGCCGTGCCGCCGCTGTTACCAGCGACGCGGTGCGCTCTTACCGCACCATTTCACCCTTACCTGTGCCCCGAAGGGCCATCGGCGGTGTCTTTTCTGTGGCACTTTCCCGCGGGTTGCCCCGGGCGGCCGTTAGCCGCCACCGTGCCCTGTCCTGCTCGGACTTTCCTCCCCGCACCTAAAAAAGTACGCGTGTTACGATTGTGTTCTACCGTTCTGACAGCACAGAACAGCACGACAAAGTCGATACATCCCTACTTTTTTAGGTGCGGGGCGACCGCCCGACCCACTCTTTCAGAGTCCTATTATATAGGGTAATGAGCGCAGATAAAGAAGGTTCGCCTGGAAATCGGCTTTTTGCCCTGTTTTTTGTGAAAAAAGCCGCGATTGGTATCATCGCGGCCCGGCGGAGGATCAGTTTTCCCGGACGAGCACGTCAAGGGTGCGTGTGCCCCATTTTTTGGCCACGGCGTGGGAATGGAAGAAGACGTCAAGGCGGTTGCCTTTGATGACGCGCCCGCGGTCCAGCACCTTCACGGGCCGGTTGTCATTGTACCCCGGAATGATCATTTCAGTACCGAACTGATACATTTTATCGGCGGCGACGAATACATCACCCGGACGGATGCGGTGGTTGCAGGCGGTCAGGCCGTCGGCAAACTTGCCGCAGCAGATGGAACACGGGCAATAGGCCGTAACGCGCATTTGCACGACACGCCAGCGTTGGTCGTTTTTGACCACCTCATAGACCGCGTCCTGGTCATTTTGATAGAGCCATTCCAGGAGGCGCTGCTCAGCGGCGTTGCTTGCCGTTTCCGCCTCGGTCTCGGTCGGCTCTTCGGCTGCGGGCACATCCTCTTCGTACGGCATCATCGCACGCAAATAAAGAGTTCCGTCGGCGATGGCCAATGTCATGCAGCAACCAAGGACGAGCAAAAACACGCCGGCCGCCGCCCACGCCGCGACGCCGAACAGATACGGCTGGCCCCCGTGCGGGCGCAAGGTTTTCTCCTGCTGTGCCAATTGTCGAACCTTTCCAAAAAAACGCATTCAGGCGGACTTACGCAAGTCCTGTCCCCTTTCACGTGAGCCGATCTGTTGTCGGCTCCTGACCTGTCCGGTCATCATTGAAAGGCCTTCCATGGCGCAGTAAAACACAAAAGCCCCGGTATCCGAGGGCTTCATTATCGGGAGCATACCAAGTCAACATCAAGATGTCAAGCGACATCGCTGCAAAAGTGCGATTGAGAGGCCGATAAAATACCGGTTTTTAGTGCTAAAAGTGGGGTTTTCAAAAAAATGTAAAATTTTCAGGAATTCTGGACTCTTTTTGTAGGTCAATTTTCCAGAAAGTCCTCAATTTGAAATGGTTTTTGGCGCTCAAGTGAGCCGCGGGCGTCCATGCCCACGACCCTGTGATACCCCAAAGATACTCCTCGGCGCGCCGGGCGCGCACAAAGTACCTGTCCGTATCATCTGATGATCTTTGCTGAAATGCCTCGTTGTTTTTTCACGCCGACCTCCTCAAAATACTTGTTATTTAGGTCTCCATTATACCGACCCCTGGAGCGGATTCAATCCTCATTTCCGTGTTTTTCGAAAAATTATGAAAAATCGGTTCATTTTCGCCGGGACATAATAAAAACCATCACCGCCACAATCAGAACAATGACGAGTACCTCGTGTGAACTCAGCATCACTGCGATCATCGCACGTCCGTTCCGATAGATTGTTTCGTTCTGTTCATCGGTTTCAATTATGCCGGCCCCGTGCGACGGGTCAAGCACTAAATTTTGCGTTGCGGCGTCCTATTTTTTCTTGCGAATGTTTTTATGCCTTTTTATAGTGATCAAAAAGAACCTATTGAGGGAGAACGAAAAATGAAGGTATCTCGTTTTTGTTCCATTGTCGCAGCGGGAATTCTTTTGTGGGGAGTATCGCTGCAATCGGCGTCTGTTGAGGCGCCTTGCCAGACGCCCCGAACCTATGGTTCGGCTGAGGTTTCGCGCCTCATTGAAATGGATTCGACCTGCACGATGCTGTGCGATATTGAGGCCTTTCCGCCCGTCGTCGGCCAAGCGATCCCCGTGCATCTTGAAGGGGTGGAGATTCCCGCCGGCGGAGCGGTCAATCGCGAGGTGACGGTCTTTCTTCAGCAGGTTCTCACGCCGGAGACGCAAGAGCCTCCTTCGATTGTGCTGAAAAACATCCGCCGCGGAGCAACGTTTTCTCTGGTGGCCGATGTCGAGGTCGATGGCAAAGACCTGGCTCAGATGCTTGTGGACAAAGGGTTGGCGCGTCGGATCATTCGGCTGGACGCCGAACCGAAGGCCGAAGGCTCCGCTGCCGTCGCGCAGGCCGAATCCTCGCAGCCAGCCGGATCAGCGAAGCAAACCGGGTTTGTTGCCTCACGAACCAGCAAAGTCTATCATCGCCCCGACTGTTCCCACGCCAAACGCATTGATCCGGCCAGGGTCGTCGTATTCCAAACACGGCAGGAAGCCGAGCAAAACGGGCGACGCCCCTGTAAGACCTGCAATCCGTAATTCGTTCGGCGGCGCCGACCGCTCGCAAAAAAGCCCTTCTTTCTCAAGAGAAGGAAGGGCTTTTGGCTCATTTTCGGCAAGACGCCGAGTCAGCCCAAAGGCTTACAGATCCTGAGGTTTTACGGTGGTGCGGCGATTGGCCTCGGTCCGTTTGCAGGCCGCGTCCAGAATCTCGTAAACGCACTCGTTCAGCGCCGTGGCAGTTTCGGACGAACTCATCATTCCTTTGCCTTTGATGTAAGCCTTGACCTTGCTGGTGACAACCAGCATTTCCTTTGCGGCAGCCTTTTTGGGGGCCTTTGCTTTCTTCTTTGCAGCAGCTTTTTTCTTTGCCATTTCGGCACCTCCATGTTGAAAATAACGTTCCAATAAAATCGACCCTCGCGAGCCGAAAACCACGATTAAGGGTATTTTGAAAAGGTTTTGACGTTATTTCAATAAAAAAATCCACAAAAATTCACATATTTTGCACTTATAGAGCCTATAAACGCTAAATTTGCAGGTTTTGCGGCTGCGCCGCCCCTGCGGGATTGACTTTTTCCGTCTTTTCCGCGGTTTTTGGTTAATCGCTTCGCGTCTATGGTCGATTTGAAACCCGTAAACCGTGGCCTTCGAAAAGGCTTTAACCCTGCGAGTGCTGTATTTTTCGCGGAGAGCAATGCGATGAATCGAAAGACCCGAAAACGAACGACCGTCCTAAAGGACTATGTGACCGTAGCCTTTGCTGAGGACCTGGATCTGGCTCGCCAGTATGGCAGACTTCTGGCCGAGCAGGACATTCCGTCCGTTATCAAGAATCTGGGCAGAGCGCAGCAAGACGGCCAGAGCGGGATTGCGGTGATGGTACCGGAAGAGTTTCTGGATGAGGCGTATGTGCTGATCAGTGAAGAGGCGTCGTATGACAATTTTTTCGATGCGGCGTTCGAAGACAACGGCTACGAAGGGTATGAACAGCGCGACCCGTCCTTTTATGACGACGAGGACGATATCTTTTAAGCCGCGGTTTCTAATCGCGCAAATCAAACAAATGAACCCTATGACTGACAGGCAGCAGGATATGACGGAAAAACTGAATCAACAACAATCAGACGTAAGTAGTGAAGCCCCGCGCCAGGAACAGCGAACGACTTCGGAGGAATCGGACGGTTTTGTGGAGCGCCGCAAATTCACCGAACGGCGGCGGCATCTGGTCGATCGTCGCAGCGGTTTTGATCGGCGCCGCGGTCCGGGACACCGGCGCACCGAGGAGCGCCGAGCCGCCGAAGAAGGCGAAATGACCGATGAGCAGTTTGATTTTCTGATGGCGATTGACCAATACAAACGCGCCAATCAGCGTCCGTTTCCCACCTGGACGGAAGTGCTTGAAGTGGTCAAGGCCATCGGCTATCGCAAAGTCGCCGAGCCGCAGCCGCTTGAATCATTTCGCAAGGCGGACAAAAGCCAACCTGTCGAAGTGGGATAACCTCGACCGCGCAGACGAAAAGGGGCCGTTAAGCCTTGTTTTCCAGCGTCGTGAGGGTTTGTCGGATAAATGCGTCGATTTCGCGGCGCATTTTTTCTTTGTCGTCGAGATTGTCCTCGATCATTTTTACGATGCGGCTGCCGATAATCACGCCGTCGGCCCCGTCGTCGGCCACCTGTCGGGCATGGTCGGGCGAGCTGATGCCAAAGCCCACGCATACGGGCAGGGCGGTTAAGGCCTTGAGCCGATTGATCAGGGGCTTGGCCCGCTGCGACAATGTATTGCGCTGGCCGGTGGTTCCGAGCAAAGAGACCGTATAGATAAAGCCGGTGGTGTGCTCAATGATTTGCCTGAGCCGCGCATCGGGACAGTTGGGTGTGGCCATAAATACGGTTTCCAGTCCCGCCGCCCTGGCCAGCGGAGCGACTTCGTCCGCATCGTCGATGCTCAAGTCCGCAATCAGGATGCTGGTTCCCCCGGCCTGCTTAAAATCCCGAAAGAAGGCTTCCGTGCCGTACCGATAGACCGGATTATAATAAACCAGCAGCCCGATGGGCACGGGTTTGTAAGCGGCGACTTCGGCGACAAACGCCAGCGCCTTGCGGGGCGTCATCCCCGCCTTCAGGGCGCGAATATCGGCCTTCTGGATGGTCGGGCCGTCGGCCACCGGATCGGTAAACGGAATTCCCAGCTCCAGTATATCGGCGCCGGCGTCAAGGGCGGTCTTGACCATGTCCAGACTGGTTTGCCGGTCCGGATCGCCGATGACAAAAAACGGAATCATCGCCGCCCGATTCAATGCATTAAACACGTCTTGATAGCGTCCCATACAAACCTCAAATAAAGTGAAAAAGTAAAGGGCAAAAGTGAAAATGAAGAAGTCCTTAATTTTGCCTTTTGCCTTTTTACTTTTTAATTCATCGGTCGGTGTTCTTCCACGATGCCGACGTCTTTGTCGCCGCGTCCGGACAGGTTGATCACGGCGACGGTATCGGCCGGCAGTTTTCCTCTTTGCGCCAGCAGCCAGGCCAGGGCGTGCGAGCTTTCCAGCGCCGGCATGATCCCTTCCAGCCGCGTCAGTAATTCAAAAGCGTCCAGCACCTGCTCATCCTCGACGGCGACATACGTTGCCCGCCCGGTGTCTTTCAGATGTGCATGTTCCGGGCCGACGCCGGGATAATCCAGCCCCGCCGAGATGCACTCGGTCTCGTGAATCTGTCCGTCGGCGTCCTGGAGCACATAGGTCTGGGCGCCGTGCAGAATGCCCACGGAGCCGACATTCAGCGTCGCGCAGTGATGGCCCGTATCCAGACCTCTGCCGGCGCCTTCAACGCCGATGAGCCGGACCGACGCATCATCGAGAAATCCGGAAAAAATGCCGATTGCGTTGGAGCCGCCGCCGACACAGGCCGCGACCAGATCCGGCAATCGGCCGATGCGCTCCAGACACTGGGCGCGGGCTTCTTTGCCGATGACGGTCTGAAACTGTCGGACGATCATTGGAAACGGATGCGGTCCGCCGGCCGTGCCGAACAGATAAAACGTATCCTCCACATTTGCCGTCCAGTAGCGCAGGGCTTCATTGATGGCGTCTTTGAGTGTGCCCGTACCGCCGGCAACCGGAATGACTTCTGCGCCGAGCAGCTTCATCTTATGCACATTGACATTCTGACGGGCCACATCGACACAACCCATAAAAATTTTGGTCTCCATCCCGAACAGCGCCCCGACCATGGCGGTTGCCAGGCCGTGTTGACCGGCGCCGGTCTCGGCGATGAGTTTTTTCTTGCCCATATAGCGAGCCAGCAGACCCTGACCGAGGGCGTTGTTGGTCTTGTGGGCGCCGCCGTGCAGTAAATCTTCGCGTTTGAGCCACACGGCAAAGCCGGCTTCTTCGCTGAACCGCCGGGCGTGATACAGCGGCGTCGGACGT
>DSDR01000153.1 GCA_011048645.1 Phycisphaerales bacterium | reverse complement strand
ACGGTCTGTCAATCGCCGCAGTTTACCGGCGCCCTGGGCGCAGCAATACTGGCCGCCCGGCGACAAACGGACGACTGACATCCGTCAAATTTTCCGTCCAAACAACTGTATTGAGCCGTAAATCCGGAGTAAAATCAGGTTTTATCCGTCCCGCAAAGCCATCGGCAAATCAAGAATTTCCTTCAGCACAAACGCCGTGCGCAAACTCCCGCGTTTTCGCAGCATTCGGCGTAATTCGGCCTCGGTCGAGCCTCCCGCTTCGATTGGCTCTTGCCGTATTTCCGGGCGGACTCGAGGCGGCTCCTTTCCCGCGGCCGGACGCGCAGCGGCCGCGCCGACCGGTTTTCCGGTGCGCGCCTGCCTCAAGGCCTCCTGCGGAGTCTTGGACACGCTCCCCGGCGACCGCAAGAGCCGTTGCCCGACGGTTTGAGCCGCCTTGACCGACTGTAAAGCCTGTTGCTGAATCTGCTGCTGGCGCTGCATATACTGTTTTCGCTGCAATTGCTGACGGCGCAACGCCTCGATTTGCCGAAGCCGACGTTGTTCGATCTGTTGTTGACGTTCCTGATCAGCACGCCGCCGGGCCGCCTGATCGGCATAGGACGGCTCCGCGGGCGGACCGGAAGTTCGGGATGCCGTGCGCGCATACGGCAGCGTCCGCTGCGGCGGCGCCTGTTGACGGGGGCGAACCGCCTCATCGAGCGGTTTATATTGCGGCTTTGATCGCTCCGACATGGCCGCTCCTGAAGTCGTCTCGGCCTGCTGATCTTTTTGCTTCGCACGCGCCATAAACGCTTTGCCCACCGTCGCGGCCCCGTAAACTACCATCAGCACGATGGGGAAAAGCAACTCCAGCCAATCGCCGTTTGCCGGCGGCATTGTGTAGGCTGCCATCGACACAATCAGTCCTCCGACTTGGGTTGGGCGTCGCCTTTGGCAATGGATTCCCGCATTTCAGTATCGGATTTGATATTTTTCAGGCGATAGTAATCCATCACGCCGAGATTCCCTTTGCGAAAGGCCTCGGCCATGGCCAGCGGAACTTCCGCCTCGGCCAGTACCACTTTGGCGCGATTTTCTTCGACCAGTGCACGCATTTCCTGTTCGCGGGCGACAGCCATGGCACGCCGTTTTTCCGCCTCGGCCTTGGCGCGAAGTTTATCCGCCTCGGCCTGTGCTCCCTGAAGCTGGGCGCCGATATTTTGCCCGACATCGACATCCGCGATATCAATGGACAGGATTTCAAAGGCCGTGCCGGCATCCAGACCTTTTTCGAGCACCGCTCGCGAAATGCGGTCGGGATTTTCCAGCACGCTCTTGTGGTTGACCGCGCTGCCGATGGTGGTAACAATGCCCTCACCGACACGCGCGATGATGGTCTCTTCGGTCGCTCCGCCGATGAGCCGCTCGATATTGGCACGGACTGTTACGCGGGCCTTGGCCTTGAGCTGAATGCCGTCCTGGGCGACCGCATCGACGGTTTCACGTCCTTTGCGCGGATCGGGGCAGTCGATGACCTTGGGATTGACGCTGGTTTGTACCGCTTCGAGAATATCGCGTCCGGCAAGATCAATCGCGGTGGCGACCTGCCAGGACAGATTGATATTGGCCCGATCGGCGGCAATCAACGCGCTGACGACATTCGGCACACGTCCGCCGGCAAGATAATGGCTTTCAAGCTGCGCCGTGGTCAGCTCCAAACCCGCCTTGGCCGCGGTAATTCGGCTCACAACAATCGTGCGGGAATTGACCTTGCGAAGCGACATCCCGATCAATTCGGCAAAGGAGACCGAAGCGCCTGAGAACCGGGCCTGAAGCCACAGATTCCCGTAAAAAATCACCAGCATCACAAAGAGCAGTAAAATCAGGCCGATCACGATAAAAAAGCCGACCTGGACAACATTGGCAAGCAGCAATGCCTCGATCATTGTTGACTCCTTTCGAAATTAAATATCTGTTTCTTTTGTTCGCACGGTAATCGTGTTGCCTTCAACACGGATGACTTCAATCTCAGTCCCTTTGGGGACAAACCCCACCTCGGCGCTGCAGACAATCCGCCTGCCCTCAATCTCGCAAATACCTACCGGCCTCAACGGACCAACCGCCTTGCCGCTTTTGCCTAAAAGCCACTCCAGTTGGTCCTTGTCTGCGATGGCATCGCCAGCGGAACGCGACACATTCTTAAGCACCATCGCCCGTCCGATGGAGGTTTTCGGAAACAGCTTGTAGGCGATGACCCAAAACGTCGGTATCACCGCCATCGCCGTAAACACACCGAACCAGCCGACCGCCGTGCTCACCTGAAAAAACAGGGACACCCCCCACACAAACGCTCCGATCGCCAGCAGCGTCAGCAGGCCGAAACTGGGGATAAAGATCTCCATCACCGTCAGGACGGCACAGACGATATACAAAAACAATGCAAACACAATCAGGGCAATATCCATGAGCATCCGTTCGCCTCGACTCAGGTTTCCCGCAGTTCGGCTGCAACAACAATTCGATTGCCGCGGACTTCAAGTATCTTGACCGAAATATCTTTGCCCAGGAACTCGCCGCGGGTAACGACATCGGCAATTTTATCGCCGAAACGCGCCTTGCCCGCCGGACGCAAGACCGAAATCGTTCGTCCGATTTGTCCCGGCGCAAACGTGGTCGCAAGCGGAACGGAAGCGTTCTCTTTCGACGCAACGGCGGCGGTGGAGCGGCCGGGCCTGTCGAGGGCGCTGCTGAGCACAAACGACCGAAACAGAGGAATGCGATCCATATACCGAGACAGTACCAGCACCGCAACCAAAAACGCCGCAAAGCCGGCCGCAATACCCATCAGTCCGTCGGTAAACTCCTGCCAGGCCGCCGGATTTTTGGGCCAGGGAATCTCTCCGGGTGTGGTGCGTACGAGCATTCCGAATAAACCGATCAAAATGCACGTAATACCCAAAAATCCGGCCACGCCGAAACCGGGTAGAATAAAAATTTCAACCAGCAGCAGCAAGAGGCCGATCACCAAAATCGCAATCTCAATCCAGTTGGCCATACCGGTCAAATACCGACTGCCGACCAGAATCACCAGACAGAGGATCGCCAACAGACTCGGCACCCCCAGTCCCGGCGTGTTCATTTCCACATATATCCCCAGCAAAATCCCCAGCACCAGGACGCTGACGACTGCCGGCGAATTGATCCACCGCACCATTTGTTCGGACCAGAGCGGTTTGAAGAACAGCACCTTGGAGTCAAAAACCACCCCGTCGCGCTCGGCCAGAAACGCCAGCGCCTCGTCCAAATTATCAACCACCGCCCGAGCAATACCGTACTCATACGCTTTGGAATCGGTCAGCGTCAGAATCTCATCGTCTTTGACAATCAGATGCTTGTCCTTCAAATCATAGGTATTGGGATCGGTCGGCAGACGCTCGGTCTCAAAAAATTCCATTTGTCCGGTGGCCCGATTTTTGACCTGCCAGACCTCAAGCTGACGGGTGACCATCGCCTTGAGCAGCGCTTCGGGGTAGCCGTTGGCCTCGGCGGCCCGGCTGAACACCGAACGAACGTAGCTTTCGATCTTTTCACGCTCGACCCCTTCCAGTGTTCCGCCCATCGACATCGGGGCGCTGGCGCCGATGGTCGTATGTCTGCGCATTAGAATATCTTTGCAGGACACGCTGACCATAGCGCCGGCGGAAATGGCCTCTTTGCTGACATACGCCACCGTATGCGCCATCGGGGCCACGTCGTGAATGAGATACTTGCTGATTTCGTCAGCGCTGTCAACCCGCCCGCCGTAGGTTTGAATATCGTAAAAAAGGTAGTCCGCTCCCGCGGCAACCGCCTCCTCGCTGCGGCGGACAATGGACTGATACAGCCCCTCGTCGATCATTCCGTGGCAATCGATCACCGCGGCGATTTTCGGCGACGACGTCGGCGCCGGCAGGTTGGCGTCGGCAATCTGCCCCCCATTTCCAGATACAGCATATCCGCTTGAAACCCACCCGGCCGCTAGCGCCGCAACCACCACCGCGACCGCCAGCCAGGCCGCCCGGGCCGTCCGAATTGAACCAGTCAGTCCATCCATAGAAGCAATCGTATAGCCAAAAACCTGATAACACAACAAAAAAACGGCGCGTCCGCTTAATTCAGACGCGCCGACAATGTTCTTGTTGCATAGAATCCATTGAATTCCGCAAGGGCTATGAGTGGCAATGAATTCCGCTGTTTTTACCCTTTCGCCAGTCGGCAGAGGATGTCAATGCCCTGGCGGATTTTATCTTCGGTGGTGGTATAGCACATTCGAAAATGGCTGTCATGCTCACTGAAGACGTTGCCGGGAATGACCAGTACATTGTGGGCAATGGCGTCCTTGACAAAATCGGTCGCCGTGGCGTACCGTTCGGGCTTTTCGGCGAACATATAAAACGCCCCGCCGGGCTTGTGCACATTGAACGTCTCTTTCAGCCCGTCGTACAGCATATCCCGTTTGGTCCGATACGCCTGCACATAGCTGCTCATATCGTAATCCATCGCTGTCGGCAGCGCCAATTGAAACGGCGTCGGCGCACAGACAAACGTATATTGCTGAATCATCAGCATCGATTCCATCAGCGGCTTGAGCGCCTCTGAACAGGCCGCATACCCCATCCGCCAGCCGGTCATGCCGTAGCTTTTACCAAAGCCTTTCAGCAGCAGCGTCTTGTCGTAGTATCGCCCGATACATAAATGGGGATGCTCGTAGCTGAACATCTCGTAAATTTCGTCGCTGAGCAGGAGAATATCCCGTTCCCGAGCGATCTTGACAACCGCCTTGATCTCCTGTTCACTATAGACCTGACCGGTCGGATTGGACGGTGAATTGAGAATAATCAGCTTGGTCCTGTCCGTAACCGCATCCGCAATCTTCTCGACCGGCAGTGTAAAATCAGGATAACAGTCCACAAACACGCATTTGCCGCCCAGCATCCGCACCAGATGTTTATACATCACGAAATAGGGATCCGGCACGATGACCTCATCGCCGGGATTGATCAGCGCCATAAACGCCAGCAGCAGCCCCCCGCTGACGCCGTTAGTCAACATCACCTGCGGCGCATCCCAGCCCGTATCGGCTTTGACACGGGGACAGAGCATCTCAAGCACGGTGTTCTCGCCAGCGGTCTGGGAATAGCGGTTTTGTCCATCGCGAATCGCCCCGATAGCCGCCTCTTTGACCGCCTCAGGCACATCAAACTCCGGCTGGCCAATCGACAAATTCACCGGATCTTTCAGCGTCGCGCCCAGCGCAAAGACTTTGCGGATACCACTGGCGTCAATCAGCGTCGTTCGCTCTGCAAGATAATTCTTCATCCGTTCACTCGACAACAAATGCCAATTTCAGGGTAAACTGCCGCAGGGCGCAACAGAATGCCGCCCGCAGGAGAACACATTCTCGCACGGCGCGGCACCGATGCGCTCCGACAAACTCCGGATTACGTAATTTTGCGGTGGGCAACCTTGGGAAGCCCCATGACCTTATCGCCCTCTTTCCAGCGGTCTTCCGACTGGAGGACTTTGATCCGCTCTTCGCGCGACAACACATTGCGATGGCGCATCAACGCACTTTTGACTTTTAACGAAGGATCCACTGACATTATCAACTCTCCTGCATATCAAAAAATGTTACTGTCTTAATAGACCATACGCATCCTGAAACGGCTCTGCGCCGAATTTCGTATCGCCGGTTTCGGCTGGATACCGTTTCCCGATATTTCTGATTCTCATTCTCATTTCATAGCCATCGGTGCCCGGCCGATTGGGATTTTCAAATCGGCCTTTTGTCACCAATCGACTGTAGTTATTTCCGCCTCGGATAATTTCCGTCTCAATGCCGTGGCGAGCAAAAAATTCCTGCACAGAGAGCAGTTCATTTTCTCGTGCGGTCGTAATACCCTGTATCACGATCACATTATTGCCGGTACTTGGGGTTGAAACCGCCGGCGTTTGCGGAGGCTGAACCGTCTCCGTCCGCGCCGCTGCGGTTTCTTGCGGCGACTGACGCTCAACAGGGGCAGATTGCCGCTCTGTCGTCAGAACCGGCGCAGAAGGCCCCGGCGCAACCGCCGGCTGTCGGACCGGCGGATCGACCTCGGCCACAGGGGAAGTCGTACCTGAACCGACCAATATCTTTCCGATCCAAAACACAATAAAAACAACAAGCCCCACAACCAGAACTGCCGCAATACCGGACACGACAGATCGCATAGGCAACAGCGACATCTGCGGCAGCCGAATGCGAATTTTCGGCAATTTTGGCAGTGAAAACCGAAATCGGGGTTTCTTTCGCCCCTGAAAAATCGCGACTTTTCCCGTCAACGTCGGCTTTTGGCCCAACACCTCGTGGGCAGGATCGAGCCGGGGCACACGGCCGGCGTCTGCCTTGTCTCGGTCCGAACGCATTTGGCCGGTTTTAAGCCCCTGTGCAATCTTGGCTTGTCCCTGCCGAATGGCATCCCGCAGTTCGGAAAAATTTGCTTGCCGACCCATAATTCAAACAATCCCTTCACTAAGTCCGATATATCCGTTTCTCGGCGTCATCACCCTGCACATCGGCTCCGCGGCTCTGTCTCAAAGCACTGTAATTTACATTATTTCATATGGCTTTTCAATCGGAATCTTTCAAATAAATTCCATTTTTGTGGAATGTTTTGGCGTTATTGTCTTGACAGCAGGGGTTCGAGACGTTATAGATTCTTTTTTTTATGTGGTTTTTGCTTTACGGAAAGCCCCCTGTCTGATATAGAAATAGGACTTCCAGGCGGGCTTTTTTTGATTTTCGGCCGTTCCGGAGACATCGCCCGGTACAGCAAAAAAGGAGCATAAACCTAAAAACGAACAGACAGTACCATTAACCGCGTTATACAATTTGTGGAGTAAAAAGAGACTATGCTTCCGGTTAAGAAACTCAGTCGCGCCAAGACGCGCAGCCGTCGTGCTCATCACGCACTGCGGCCGGTCAATTATTCACTGTGCAAGCAATGCGGCTCGGCCAAGCTGCCGCACGCCGCCTGCGGCCAGTGCGGATACCTCAACGACAGCATTACGCTCAAGTTCGCTGAGGAGGCCAAAAGTTAACGATGCGCATCGCAATCGATGCTATGGGCGGCGACTATGCTCCGAGCGAGATTATCGCCGGGGCGTTGCAGGGCAGGGATGTCCTCGGTCAAGACGATGAAATCGTACTGGTCGGCGACGAATCCGTGATCCGCGACCACTTGGTTGCGCTGAAAACGCCGACAGACACCTTTCGTATATTCCAGGCGCCCGATGTGATCGGAATGAACGAGTCGCCGATTGAATCGCTGCGGCGCAAGCCCAAAAGCTCGATTGCCGTCATGGCGCACGCCGCATCGCATCGCCAGGTTGACGCGGTGCTTTCGGCCGGAAATACCGGCGCATGCGTCGCGGCCTGTCAGATTCGAATGCGAACGCTGGAAGGGGTATCGCGCCCGGGCATCGCCGTCGTTTTACCGACTTACGGCGGGCCGGTTACCATTTGCGACGTCGGCGCCAACATTGCCTGCAAGCCGATTCATTTGTATCAATATGCGATTATGGCCGGGGTTTATGCACGTGAAATGTTCGGCATCGAATCGCCGCGCATCGGAATAATGAACATCGGCGAAGAAGACGCCAAGGGAACCGACTTGATCAAAAAAACGCGGCTGCTGCTGAAAAACGATCCGAATCTGAATTATATCGGTTATCTGGAAGGACGCGACCTGTTCGAGGGCAAGTGCGATGTCGTGATTTGTGAAGGCTTCGTCGGCAACGTTATCCTCAAGTTGTCCGAGGGCATGGCCAATATGGTTTTTAAGGCCATCAAGGCCGAGTTGATGACTCGCAACAAGCTGCTGGCGCTGTGGTTCAAGTCCGTCGCCAAAAGCATCTTCAAAAAATATGATTACCATGAATACGGCGGAGCGCTGCTGCTGGGTGTCAACGGAACGGCGATTATTTGCCACGGCTCCAGCAAGGCCCGGACCATTAAAAACGCCATCTCCGCCTGCAAACGGTTTTACGATAAAAAAATCAACACGCAAATCGTCAGTGCAATTTCCAAAACATTGGTGTCGAACAATGGTGAATAATCCCACATTACAATCGGAGGCACGCTATCGGGCCATTATCGCGGGCACCGGCTCGGCCGTTCCGCGAAAAGTTCTGACAAACGAAGATTTTACGACCTTTGTGGATACTTCCGACGAGTGGATTACGACGCGCACCGGCATCAAAGTTCGCCACATCGCCGAGGACACAGACACCACTGCGACGCTGGCCGCCGAGGCGTCCCGCAACGCACTGGCGGACGCGGGAATGGATGCCTCGGAGATCGAGCTGATTATTACGGGCACCATCACGCCGGAGATGGTCTTTCCGGCAACGGCCTGTTTTGTCCAGGAAATGATCGGAGCGGTCAACGCCTGGGCGTTTGATCTCTCGGCCGCATGCAGCGGGTTCGTCTATGGCTTGTCTATCGCACAGCAATTTATCAGTTCCGGACGATATAAATCCGCGCTGGTGATGGGGGCGGAAACGCTGAGCCGAATTACCGATTACAGCGACCGCGGAAGCTGTATTTTGTTCGGCGACGGCGCCGGCGCCGT
>DSDR01000047.1 GCA_011048645.1 Phycisphaerales bacterium | reverse complement strand
CGCAGAGGTCGGAAGACAGAAGACAGAAGACAGAGGTCAGAGATCAGAAGACAGATAACAATGGAAAAGGCTGAAAAATGGCACAATTGAAACTGCGAAAAGCCGATACGTGCAAATACGACATTCTATCACTGGGCGAGATAATGCTCCGTCTTGATCCCGGCGATGAGCGTATTCATACCACGCGGCATTTTCGCGTCTGGGAAGGCGGCGGCGAATACAACGTGGCGCGCGGCCTGAAACGCTGTTTCGGCAAACGGGCGGCGGTGGTCACGGCCGTCTGCGACAATCCCGTCGGGCGTCTGCTGGAAGATTTAATCTTACAGGGCGGCGTCAGTATGGAGTATGTCAACTGGGTCCCGTTTGACGGCATCGGACGCAAGGTGCGTGTCGGGCTGAATTTTACCGAGCGGGGTTTTGGCGTTCGGGCGGCGGTGGGCTGTTCGGATCGCGGCCACAGCGCTGCGGCGCAGATCAAAAAAGGCGATTTCGATTGGGAAAAAATCTTTGGTCAAGACGGCGTGCGATGGTTTCACACCGGCGGTATCTTTGCCGGCCTGTCGGATACGACGCCGGAGGCGGTGGTCGAGGCGATGACCGTTGCCAAAAAATACGGCACAATCGTCTCTTATGATCTGAATTATCGTCCGTCGCTCTGGAAGGATATCGGCGGTCAGGACAAAGCCCGGCAGATTAACCGCCGGCTGGCTCATCTGGTTGATGTGATGATCGGCAATGAAGAGGACTTTTCCGCGGCGCTGGGCTTTGAGGTGGAAGGCCTGGACGCCGATTGCTCCAAACTGGACCCACGAAATTTCAAGAAGATGATCGAAGAAGCCGTGCGTTCATTTCCGAATTTCGCCGCGGTGGCCACGACCCTGCGCAACGCCAAGACCGCGTCCGTAAACGATTGGGGTGCGATTTTGTATTATGACGGCGGGTTTTACGAGGCGGATATGCGGGAAAACCTGGAGATTTTCGACCGCGTCGGCGGCGGCGACAGTTTTGCGTCGGGTTTGATTTACGCCCTGATGGAACAAAAAGACCCGCAGCAGGCCGTCAATTACGGCGCCGCCCACGGGGCGCTGGCAATGACCACGCCCGGCGATACCACCACCGCCTCGCTCAGGGAAGTTGAGCGCGTTATGAAAGGCGCAGGCGCGCGGATCAATCGGTGATAACAGGGAGCCGGTAACAGATGTTGATCATCGGAAATTGGATTCAGTATTCCGGTTCTGTTTATAATGAGATGAGGTACCATACGACCACCGCCAGGACGCTCAGCGCCATGGTCAGCAGCATAAACAGTTTTATCAGCGTCGGCAGCAGCCGATTCTGATCTCTTTGAAAAGTACACACCGGCCCTGACGGGACGGCCAAACGGCGCGCCGCCGTGCAATTCGGCGCAACCGTGCGAATCACGCGATAAACCAGTCGTATCAGCTTGTAGGTCAGCAGTGCGCCGATCCAGCCGGCGCCCCAGAGCGACAGGTAACCGGCGATGCCGCCGCCTGCCGCCGCAACGGTGCACAGTCCCCTCACACTCCAGGGGGACAAATTGACCCAAAAACTTTTTTCAGATGGATCCTCCGGAACCTCCGGCTGGAAATCCGGGTTGACTTGAGATATAGCTGCTTGAGCGACCGACGCCTCTTCAGAGGTCAGGTTGCTGGTCAATTGAACCAAAGACCGTTGTGTTTGAACGACAGCGGATTCGGAATCGACTTGCAGCAGTGCCTGCTGATGAAAATGCAGAACCAGAAAACCGCCGACGACCGCTCCGAACAGAGCGCCCAAAAGCGACAGGTTATGAATGATTTCTTTGTCTTCGCGTCGAATAAGTGACATAATAGCCTCGCGAACTCTGTACGTATCCATAAAAAATATAGAAAATAAATGACCGTGGGGCAACTATGGTGGTACTGATGGTCGGAGAATATGGATTTATATGTGTTTTTTATTGAAATAATATCTCAAGGCGTGTAGAATTACCCGCGATCGTGGAGGCCGAATAAAAAAGTCGTCTAAATTGACAGATAATTGCGTCATCGGGAGAGCGGTATGGACAGGAAAAGCGTTTCTCTATTCATTGTCGGGTTGGTATCGGGCATGATTGTCGCGGTAGGCGGATTTACATTATACGTGCGGACCCACGAATTCTCAGGCAGCGACACCATTGTTCTGAAGCTCGCGCACGGCCTGGATCCGTCCCATCCGGTGCATAAAGGGATGGTCTATATGGCCGAGCGGCTTGCGGAAAAGTCCGAGGGCCGTGCAACCATTCAGGTCATTGCCGGCGGGGTATTAGGCTCCGAACGCGATAATGTCGAGCAGCTTCAGAAAGGCTCACTGGCGATGACGAAGGTCTCCGCCGCGGCGATGGAGATTTTTATTCCTGAAATGGCCGTGTTCGGGCTGCCGTATATCTTCCGTGACCACGATCATTTCTGGAATGCGTTGAACAGTCCGGTGGGGCGTGAACTGCTGACGCTGGGTAATGAGGCGGGGCTGTGGGGGTTGTGTTATTATGATTCCGGCAGTCGAAACTTTTATACCACGACAAAACCTATTTTGACCCCGGACGACCTGCGCGGCCAAAAAATCCGCGTGATGGAAAGCCGTACCGCGATGGATATGATTCGCGTGATGGGAGGCGAACCGACGCCGATTTCCTGGGGCGAGCTTTATACCTCATTACAGCAGGGCGTGGTCGATGGAGCCGAAAACAACCCGCCCAGTTTTTACACCAGCCGTCATTACGAAGTCTGCAAGTATTTTTCAATGGATGAACATACACGCATTCCTGATGTCCTGTTGATTAACGCCGATATCTGGGAGGCGTTGCCGATTGAGGTTCAGGCATGGCTTCAGGAAGCGGCGGATGAATCCAGCGTCTATCAACGTGAGCTTTGGAAAATCGAGACCGAACGTTCGCTCGAGGAAGTGCAGGAGCGGGGCGTTGAGGTGTTTTATCCCGATCTGGAACCGTTCGTTCAGCAGGTTCAGCCGCTGATCAGGCGGTATGACAATACCCGCGTCGGAGAATTGGTCAAACGAATCCAGGAAATCCAATAATGATGGTCAATCATCTGATTAAACTCAAAAAAGGGATGGTCAAACTGCTCGAATTGGCGGTGATCATTTTGTTTGCGGTGTTGGTGCTGGATGTGTTGTGGGGCGTTATCTCGCGTGCCAGCGGCGGGGTGGTGGCTAAATTGGTCGAGCGAGGTTATGAACCCTGGGCGTTTTTACCTCGCGGCCAGACGCCGTGGACCGAGGAGGTCGCCATTAATCTGCTGATGTGGGTTTCCCTGCTGGGCGCCAGCGTGGCGTATGGGGCAAAGGCTCATCTGGGCGTGGATTACTTCGTCGGCAAGCTGCATCCTCAGGCTCAGGCCCTGGCCGAAATCATTGTCAATATCATCGTGGGCTTGTTTGCCGCCGTGATTTTAATCGGCGGCGGATATATATTGGTCAGTGAGACGCTCAAAGGGGGCGGGCGCTTGCCGGCCTTACAGGTCAAAATCGGGTATATGTATCTGGCTGTACCTATCAGCGGTTTGTTTATCTTGCTCTTTTGCATAGAAAATATCATCGAAATTGTATCCGGTAAGCGGTCGGCGCCTGAAATCGTAGAATCCGAGACCGTTGAGCGGGAGGTATAACACGTGGAAACACAGGTTTTGATTTTGGTTGTCAGTTTTGTCCTGCTGCTGGTGATCAATGTGCCGATTGCGGTTTGCATCGGTCTGGCCACCTATCTGACGTTCTTGTCGCTGGGCGATATTCCCAGCAGTTATACCGTTGCCCAGCGTATTGCCTCCGGCATAGCCAGCTTTCCGCTGCTGGCGATTCCGTTTTTCATTTTGTCCGGTATTCTAATGGGCGAAGGGGGCATGGCACGTCGTCTGATGAGTTTTGCCAAAGCGGCGGTCGGCTGGGCGACAGGCGGACTGAGTTATGTCAATACGCTGACGTGTATGATGTTCGGGTCGATTTCCGGCTCGGCGGCTGCGGCGGTCTCGTCGGTCGGCGGCTTTATGATTCCTGAAATGAACAAGCAGGGCTATTCGCGGGCGTTCAATGTGGCCGTAACCACCACCGCCGCGACGACCGGCCTGCTGATTCCCCCCAGCAATGTGATGATTGTCTATGCGGTGGTGTCCAATGTGTCGGTGGCGGCGATGTTTATGGCCGGCATTTTACCTGGCATTTTGGTCGGGCTTGCGATCATGCTGGTCTGCGGCGTCATCAGCTATGTTCGCGGCTACGGCACACCGGAAAAAACGTCCGCTTCGCTCATTGTCAAAACCTTCTTCGACGCGCTGCCCAGTTTGCTGCTGATTATTATCGTCATCGGCGGTATCTTGTCGGGGTTCTTCTCGCCGACGGAGGCCTCCGCGATTGCGGTCGCCTACGCCTTGCTGTTGTCGATGGCGCTCTATCGTGAAGTCAAGATCAAGGATCTGCCGCGAATTCTGCTTCAGGGCGGCATTACCACGTCCGTGGTGATGCTGCTGGTCGGATGCAGCACAGCGATGAGTTGGATTCTGGCCTATGAAAACATCCCCCAGTCGGTCAGCGCCGCGATGCTGACGATCTCTGAAAATCCGATTGTCATTTTCATTATTATCAATTTTCTGCTGCTGGCGGTCGGAACGTTTATGGATATGACGCCGGCGGTGCTGATCTTTACCCCCATCTTTTTGCCGGTGGTGATGGAAATGGGAATGCACCCGATCCATTTCGGCATTATGCTCATTGCCAATCTGTGTATCGGCATCTGTACGCCGCCGGTGGGGACGTGTCTGTTTATCGGCTGCGGTATCGGCAAGATCAGTATTGCCAAGGTGCTTCCGTCGATGATACCGTTTTTCCTTGCGATGATTGCGGCGCTGATGGTGATTACGTATTGGGAGCCGCTGTCGATGTGGCTGCCGAATCTGCTGAATTTGATTGAACAATAAGCGGACATTTATAGTGAACACAAGGTCGATCTGTTTTGGAGTTTACTTGCTATGGCAAGGCATTCGCGTCTTGAGACATTGAGTCGAATGAAACGCATCGGGCTGGTGCCGGTCTATTACCAAAGCGATCCCGACGTGGCGATTCAAATTGCCCGTGCCTGCGTTGCCGCAGGGGCGATGGTGCTGGAGTTTACCAATCGCGGCGACAGGGCGGTTGACGTCTTTGGTCGGCTGGCGGAGTTTCGCGACGCACAGCAACCGGATTTGGCGCTGGGTGTCGGGTCGGTGGTCGATGCCCCGACCGCAGCGCTGTATATCGCCGCCGGCGCAGATTTTGTGGTCGGGCCGGTCATGGACGAGGACACCGCCTTCCTGTGCAATACCCGTAAGATTCCGTATTGTCCGGGCTGCGGCTCGGCCTCGGAGGTGCATCGGGCGCATCGGCTTGGCGTGGAGATTTGCAAGGTCTTTCCCGGCGGCTGTGTCGGCGGGCCGGCCTTTGTCAAATCCATCAAAGGGCCGATGCCCTGGACGGACATCATGCCGACCGGCGGCGTCTCGCCAACCGAAGAAAACCTGACCGAATGGCTGGCCGCCGGCGCGGCCTGTATCGGGATGGGCAGCAAGCTGATCACCAAAGACCTCGTACAGCAGAAAAATTTCGATCAATTGACAAGCGATGTCCGTCAAACGCTGGAACGCATCCAGCGCATTCGTGCGACGTTGAAGACCTAACACGGCAACCTCACACAACCCTGTCGGCGGGAATCACAATGATTACCAAGACGACCATTGTCGTTACGCTCGGACCGGCCACGGCCTCGGAAGAGATGATCAAAGCCCTGATTGATCTGCGCGTTACGGTGTTTCGGCTCAATTTTTCTCACGGCGATTTCGATTCTCATCAGGCGATGCTGGATACGATACGCCGCGTCAGCCGGCGTGTTCCGTGGGCGGTGTGTGTGATGGGGGATTTGTGCGGGCCGAAAATCCGTGCCGCACACATTGAACCGGCAGGGCGGCTTGAGATCGGCGATGAGGTCGTGCTTCGCGCCGACAGCGAACCGGGCACGCCGTATGATTTCGGCATCACCGCCCCGCAATTGATCGAGGATGTTCAAATCGGCCAGCGAATTTTGATTGACGACGGCACGATTCGACTTGTGGCGGCTGACAAACAGCCCGACCGACTGATGTGTACCGTGCAGGTCGGCGGGACCATCTCCACCGGCAAGGGGATTAACCTGCCCGATACCCGCCTGCGATTGCCCGCAATTACCGAGCGGGACTGGGCGTATGTCGCGTGGGCGGTTCAGAATCAACTGGACTATCTGGCTCTGAGTTTTGTTCAGCGGGCCGAGGAAATCGAAGCGCTGCGAAGCAAACTGACGGCCCAGAACAGTCCCATCCGTATTGTCGCCAAGATTGAAAAACCGCAGGCGGTGGACAATCTTGAATCGATTCTGCACGCATCGGATGCGTTGCTGGTGGCCCGCGGCGATTTGGGGGTGGAAATGGATTTGGCGCACGTCCCGCCGGCCCAGAAGAAAATGACCGCTTTGTGCCGGCGTTTCGGCAAACCGGTGATCGTTGCCACACAGGTGTTGCAGTCGATGATGAAGAATCCCGTGCCGACGCGGGCCGAGGCGTCCGATGTTGCCAATGCCGTCATGGATTATGCTGATGCCGTGATGCTGTCCGGAGAAACCGCCGTCGGCGACTGGCCGATACAGGCGGTGCAGTTTCTGGCGCACGCCTGTCGAGTGACCGAGCGCTATCTGGATCAAACCGATGCGCTGCGTCCCCCCATCGAGACGCGGCCGGAATTGCACGACCGCGAGGCGCTGGCCCGTTCGGTGGCGATGATGCTCGACCGGATCACGGCGCGTCTGATCGTGGCCTGGACCGCCTCCGGCCAAACCGCGCGATTACTCAGCAAGATGCGGCCCGATGTGCCGGTGCTGGCCTTGTGTCCCAATGACCGTATTGCCCGGCAGTTGGCGTTTTATTACGGCGTGCTCAGTGTGCACATGTCCTGTCCGGGGGATTTTTCGGCGTGGCTCAAACAGGTCGAAACGCTGTGTATGCAGAACGACTGGGCGAAACAAGGCGATGACATCCTGCTGCTGCCGCCGGAGGAATTGCTCTCGCCGCAAAGCCGCTGGTCCATCGTGATGCACACTATCGCCTGACACCGCGATGTCAGCACGCTGCCGAACAGCCTGCGTGCAGGGTGCGCCGGACATTTGACGTACCTATGGATTCAGCCAGTGCAGCAAAAACACTTCGAAGTCTTTTTCGTCGATGTGCCCGTCCATATAAAAATCGCAGGCCGGATTGTACGCCTCATCCGGCGACTGACTCTTCCACGCGGCGGCAAATATCGCAAAATCCGCCAGATCAACGGCGCCGTCATGGTTGAAGTCTGCATGGCCGTAAAGTACCGGATCCGAAACATGGAAAAAACTGCTGCCCAGCAATTCAGGCTGAAATATCACATTGCGATTCCAGAAAAAATTCATTCCCAGCACGCCGTCCAGCGTTCCGCCGTCGCCGAGGCTCAAATCCAGCATGACAAACGGCGCATTGGAAAACTCCATGGCGCCGCCGAGGGCGTTGATGCGGACATAATCAATCTCATAGACCGGTACATCGGTGGTTGTGCCGCCGATGCCGCAGACGTCAATGGTGTAATCGGGGGTCAGCGGCAAACTGAGCTTGGCGGCCATGGCCGGCGTGATGATTGAGCTTTGCGCGCCGGTATCAACCATCACACGCATCGGCTGCGGCGGATTGGTCGGGTCGGGCTGGCCCTCGGCGACATAAATCGTTGTCATAAAGACTCCGCCGAACGGAATCGAGAATGCATACAGCGATAACATCGTCGGCGATTCGACGGTGGTTTCGAACGTGTCAATGTCAAAAAGCTGAAAATAGCTGGCCGTCGTTGCCGGCGTATTCAGCTCCATCGAGAAACGTCGCGGATATTCAGGAATCGAGCCGCTGTAGGGTTGCAGAATTTTGACATTGGGGCTGCTGTGATACGTGTTGTTATGATAGACTGTTTGCGGGTTGTCGTTTTCAATGACCGTGGTGTAAAAGCTGACAAAGGGCGTACCAATGACGCCGGTGATGGCTTCTCCCGTGTCGCAGGAAATTTCCGGAGACACCAGAATACACGTATTGGAATGCCCCTTCAGTTGGGATACATCCAGCGTGCCGTTGGGATCGACCGCCTCCAGGCCGGCGGCAAACATTCCGATGGGCTGGGAAATCAGCGCGTCAATTTGTCCGCCGACGCCGCCGATCGGCATTGTTCGGTCGGTTAGATAGGGGCCGACAATGCCCAGCATATCCTGACTTTGACCGGCAACCAGATCGACCATTGCGCCGCTGTCAAACACGCCGATAATGTAGTTTTCAGCCGCCGAACCGATCAGCGGCGAACCGGTGTACATTGGTTCAAGCTGATGTTCCGGGTTAAACTCTTCAAAACTGCGTTTGTTCGAAGTCGTGATGGCTACCAACGGCGAAAAGCCCGCCAGCGGGGGAACCGGATGCGGCGTCGCAAGGGTATGTTCAGCCGTTGAAACGGTCGAAACGGCGGCGTATGGCTCGCTTGCCGCCGGTTTGTTGATGCGCGTCACCTGCATATTGGCGTTTAGCCGAAACGTCGCTTCGGCTCTGACATCGCCGAAAAGTCCGATAAACAATAACAGAATAGACAGTAAATTCAGGCCTTGAAATCGTGCCTTTTTCATAAGTTCAATCCTTTAAGCCACCCCATAAAATGGT
>DSDR01000046.1 GCA_011048645.1 Phycisphaerales bacterium | reverse complement strand
TGACATGTAATCGTAAGTACATATTTCAACCGGAGTTACATTAATCGGGGCGACAGGACTTGAACCTGCGACCTCATGACCCCCAGTCATGCGCGCTAGCCAAACTGCGCCACGCCCCGCAAACGACCTTATTGTATGTATCCGCGGCCAAAACACAACGTTTTTTTTCGGCTGAGTATGGTTTTGTTCAGGCTCAGCCAAAATCAGCCTATTGCATTTATGCATAATTTATGTTATACTTATATGTTTCTATGTATAAGTACGGACAATAGATGTCGATTTGGCGTATATTCGGTTTTTGAAAAAAAATGACATAAGATATTATGACAATGGAACTTACAGACAATCTAAATATACGGCAGTTTAAATCGCTTGTAACGCCCGACCAGATCAAGCAGGTCTTTCCGGAGTCGGACCAGGCGGCCCATGTGATTGCTCGGTCGCGGCGGCAGATTGAGGACATCCTGATCGGGCGGGATCGCCGCCGAATGGTGATTACCGGGCCGTGCAGCCTGCACGACGAAGAGGCGACGCTGGACTATGCCCGACGTCTGCATGACTTGCAGCAGAAATTTGCCGACCAGGTATTGCTGGTGATGCGGGCGTATTTCGAAAAGCCGCGTACCACGCTCGGCTGGAAGGGGATGCTCTATGACCCGCACCTCGACGGTTCGTATGACATTGAAAACGGACTCCGTCTGAGCCGCAAACTTCTGCTTGAGATCGCCGAGATCGGTTTGCCGACGGCCACGGAGTTTCTCGATCCCATTGTGCCGCAGTATCTGGCCGATCTGGTCAGTTGGGCGGCCATCGGCGCTCGAACGACCGAGTCGCAGATTCATCGGCAGATGGCCAGCGGCCTGTCCATGCCCATTGGTTTCAAAAACGCCACCGACGGCAATCTCGGCGTCTCGATTGACGCCATCAAGTCGGCGCAAAGTCCCCATTCGTTTTTGGGTATCGACCGCAATGGACAGGTCATTATCGCCGAAACCAAGGGCAATCGCTACGGTCATCTGGTGATGCGGGGCGGCACAGACGGTCCGAATTACAGCAGCGAATATGTTGCATTTGCCGAAGTGCTGCTCAGAAAAGCCCATATCCCGACGGGGATAGTGATTGATTGCAGCCACGCCAATTCACACAAAAACCACAAACGCCAGCGTGAGGCGTTGTTTGATATCGCCGATCAGATTCGTTCGGGCAACCGCAGCATCGCCGGTGTGATGCTCGAAAGCTTTATCAACGAAGGCAAGCAAAGCATCGGCGCCGCGGGTGTTCTGAAATACGGCACGTCGCTGACGGACGCCTGCATCGGCTGGAGCGAGACGGAAGAACTGATCAATTACCTCGTCGAGGCGGTCGCCGAGGGACTATTCGAGTAAAGGCTGGACCACCTCGTCCACAGGGCGGAATCTCGCGGATTGTGGTTATTGTTTGCGAAAGACCGCAACCACGTTTTCGACATCGACGACGAACAGACGGTTGTCGCCTTCAAAATCAACCGGAATAGCGCCTTTGGGGTTGAACAGAACCTTGTCATATTGCTTGAGCGGAAACTCCGATGACAACTCCACTTCTGCCGAGACCGACACGATTCGTCCCGTAATCGTCGGGATTTCGATATTATCGGGAAGCTGGATGCCGCCTTTGGTCTGTTTTTTGTCTTCGTCTTTGCGGATCAAAATACGTTTGCCGATGGGTTCAATCGTTTCAAACGGATCATTTTTGATGTCGATCTTGTCGTCCATTATCTGCCTCGATAGATACGTATGCGGTCAAATGTCAAAAACCAAAATCCAAATATCCGACAAAAGCCCTATTCTTTTTTGGCTTTTTTGGATGTTCGTTTGGATTTCTTTTTGGTTTTGTCGGGTTGTGTCGCGGCCAGAATTTGTTTGGCCTGATCTTCGGTGGCAGGGGGCCATTTTCCCTCGGCCGCAAGCGTTTTCAATTCGTCCAGCTTTTTCATACTGACGATCGTTCGACAGCGGGGGAATTTGTTGCAGCCCAGAAACGGCCCGCGTTTGCTCTGTCGAATGACCAGTTCGCCGGTTTTGCATTTGTGGCATTTCAACCCGGTCGGTTCCGGCGCCGGCTTGGGCGGCAGGGGGTTGCCTTCTTTGTCCACCTTGAGAATGGTCTTGCAGTTTGGATAATCCGAACAACCCAGAAACGGCCCGTATCGCCCGCTTTTGCGCAGCATCGGTTTGGAGCAGTTGGGGCATTGGTGTTCGGTGGTTTCATCGGTCTGCTCGACCATTTTGCCTTCTTTGTCACAGGGACTTGCAAATTTGCAGTCCGGATACCGTGAACAGCTCAGGAAACGTCCGTTTTTCCCGAAACGATAGACCAGCGGCGCCTTACATTCCGGACACATATAGTCGCTCGGCTCGGTCTGGGCCTTGGCGTGTTTCATTTCTTCGGCGGCTTTTTCCAGATTGTCCCTGAACGGGCCGTAAAACTCTTCCAACACCTTGACCCAATCGAGATGCTGTTCTTCGATCTTGTCGAGCTGCGCTTCCATATGCCGCGTGAAGGCCACGTCCATCACATTGGGGAAGAATTCATTGAGTTTGTCGGTGACGATCTCGGCCACATCGGTGGGCTGAAATTTCTTGTCTATTTTTTCCACGTAGCCCCGATCCTGAATCGTCGAGATGATTGAGGCATAGGTGCTGGGCCGACCGATGCCTTCTTTTTCCAGCGCTTTGACCAGCGAGGCCTCGGTATAGCGGGCCGGCGGCTTGGTGAAGTGCTGTTCGGATTTGACGCTGACCACGGCCAGTGATTGGTCCTGCGCCAATGCCGGCAGACGAGGTTCTTCGGTTGGGGTTTGCCAGACGCGGGTAAAGCCGTCAAAGACCAGGATCCGTCCGGTCGCGCGGTATTCGCACGAAAACCCATCAGCGCGGCCGATGATGTCCACTCGTGTGGTGTCCCACTGAGCTGCGGCCATCTGGCAGGCGATGAACCGGCGCCAAATCAAATCGTACAGCTTGTATTGTTCGTCCGTCAGAAACTGCCGTATTTCGTCCGGCGTCAGATCCGGGTCGGTCGGACGGATGGCTTCGTGGGCTTCCTGAGCGCCTTTGGCCGATGCATAAACATTGGGCTTGTCGGGCAGATAGTCCCTGCCGAAGCGATTTTCAATAAACCGCCGACTGCTTTGCAGGGCGTCCTGCGACAAAAACGTGCTGTCGGTACGCATATAAGTAATCAATCCCAAGGCGCCCATTGAGCCGAGATCAATGCCTTCGTACAACTGCTGGGCGACCCTCATCGTGCGTTTGGCCGAAAAGCCCAGCCGATTGGCCGCGGCCTGCTGAAGCGTTGATGTAATAAACGGCGGCGCCGGACGCGACTTCATCCGTCGGGTGGTAATCCCGCCGACGGTAAAGGCGGCCTGCTGGATCTGTTCGAAAATAGCGGCGGCCTGGGTTTCATTATCGGCGTGGAATTTTTTGCCGTTGACCCCGACCAGGTCGGCACGGAACGCGCTGTGTTCGGCCAGCCATTGGTTCTGTTCGGCCAGCGTCAGCCCTTTTTCACCCCCGGACTCCAGAAACGCCTGCCATGATTCGCTCAGGTCCTCATCGGACTGCGTGGAAAAGACCCCTGGAATCAACCAGTATTCTTTCGGCACGAAGGCGCGAATTTCCCGCTCGCGTTCGACAATCATTTTGACGGCCACGGACTGGACTCGTCCGGCGCTGAGGCCGCGGGCAACCTTTTTCCAGAGCAGCGGACTGATTTGATAGCCCACGATGCGATCCAGCACCCGTCGGGCCTGCTGGGCCAGCACTCGATCCATATCAATCTTGCCGGGTTTGGCGAACGCCTTTTGAATGTCGTTTTTGGTGATGGCGTTAAAGACCACCCGAAATGTATCGTCATTTTTAAGCTTAAGCGCCTCGGCCAGGTGCCAGGCAATCGCTTCACCTTCGCGGTCAAGGTCGGTTGCCAGATAGACCCTGCCGCACCGTTTGGTCGAATCCTTCAGCGATTTGAGGGTGCGTTTGCGCCCGGGAACGACCTCATAAACCGGTTCAAATCTATTCTCAATATCCACGTTCAAGCCTTTGGACGGCAGATCGCGGACGTGTCCCATCGAGGCTTTGACCTCAAAATTCGGGCCGAGATATTTATTGATCGTTTTGGCCTTGGCCGGCGATTCAACGATGACCAGTGATTTGTCTGTGTTTGCTTTGCCCATACGATTCAAGATTTCATTTGGATAACGCAGATTAATTATAACAAAAACGACTCTGCTTTGTTCGTTTCTGACAGGTAAGACGATAGATAACAGCGCCTCTTGGCGACTGTCAAGAAAATTTATGGATGGCCCGCAATAATCTTAAACAAAATGTCTTTTGTCTTTTATTGGCGGGCGTGCTGAATCAGTGCGGCGGCGATTTTATGAAGGGGCAAAACACGTTCAGCGCCGCCTTTGCGAATGGCTTCTTTGGGCATACCGAACACGACGCAGGTCTGCTCGTCCTGGGCGATGGTGTGCGCCCCGGCGTTGCGCATCGCCAAGAGGCCGTCGGCGCCGTCGTCGCCCATACCGGTCAGAATTGCCCCGACGGCGTTGGCGCCGGCGTATTTGGCCACCGAATTGAACATCACTTCGACGCTGGGTTTCTGCCGACATACGGCCGGCCCGTCTTTAACGGCCACATAGTAATTGGCGCCGGAGCGCTGCAGCAGCATGTGATAGCCGCCGGGGGCGATCAGAACGTGGCCCGGCAGGACACGATCGCCGTCTCGGGCCTCTTTGACGTGAACGGCGCATTCATTATTCAGTCGTTCGGCAAAGGATTTGGTGAACAACGCCGGCATATGCTGAACAACCAGGGTACCGGGGGCGTTGCCCGGCAGGGCGCTCAAGACGCACGTCAGCGCCTGAACGCCGCCGGTCGAAGCGCCGATGGCCAGAATTTTATGTGTTGTTTCCACCAGATTACCGCGTTCGGTCGGGGACTCCGGTTCCGATGGGATGGATGTCGGACAGGCCCGATAGGCCGTCGAGTGAAAGGAGACCGAACGAATCGTCTCAGTCAGGGCCTGACAGGCATCTCCGACGGTGTAAGACTGGCCGGGCTTGCCGATCACATCGACTGCCCCGGCCGACAGCGCCTCAATAGCGGTCTTGCTGCCTTTGGGCGTCAGCGAACTGAAGATAATTACCGGCATCGGCCGATGGGTCATAATCTTCTTCAGAAACGTAATACCGTCCATACGGGGCATTTCAACATCCAGCACCAGCACATCCGGCTCAAGCCGCAGGATTTTATCACGCGCGATATACGGATCGGGCGCAGCGCCGACCACCTCGATACCGTCATGACGGCCAAGTTCATGACTCAAAATTTTTCGGACAATGGCCGAGTCGTCAACAATGAGCACTTTAATGGTTTTGGATGTGATCAGCATAACAGAGGCTCTATTAGAGTTTCTTTTCAGTGCCGTTGGTTTTGACCAGCACGGTTCCGGTTTCAATATCCAGATACATATTTCGCGGGCTGCTGCCGCCGACGTCGTGGGCGTTCATCATAATCCCGTATTGCCAGAGCACTTTCCGCAGCGACAGGAAGTTGCGTTTGCCGATGTCAAACCCCTTCGGCCCGGTGCTCATGGCCGCGCCGCCGGCGGCCTTGACATGCAGCCGTTGTTTCGCAGCGCCCATCTCAAGCATTTTATTGATCAGCAGACCCAGCCCCGTATCGGCGAACATAAACGGATCGCGGCGGGCGCGCTCCGGATCCATATCCGAGCCGGGAAGCTGATAATGGATCATCCCGCCCAGTCGGCACGTCGGATCGTACAGGGTAACGGCGATGCAGGAGCCGAGTGAATAGGTCACCAGTTGCGCATCGGCGTTTCGGGAGATACGCGCATCGGAAACCTGAACAACGATGTTTCTTTTCGGCTCCATGGTCATCCTTTCCTGTAAATGGTCGGCTGGATATACCGGAAATGGTGTCGAATTCCCGTCAGGGACTCGGAATGTCCGGTAAACAAAATCCCGCCCGGCGCAAGTGTCTGCCAGAACCGATCGATCAGCCGTTGCTGGGTGGGTTTATCAAAGTAAATCATCACGTTTCGACAGAAGATAAAATCAAACGGCCCCCGAAACGGCCAATTCTCCATCAAATTGAGATACTTAAACACAATCATCTGACGCAGGGCCGGCGCAACCTCATACCGCTTGCCGGTTTTCTGCGTGCGGCGGATCAGATAGCGGCTCTTCAGCGCCGGCGGTACCGGATCGATACGTTCCTGTTCATACAGCCCTTCCTGTGCGCGTTTGAGGATGCGTGTGGAGATATCCGTCGCCAGCAGTTTGGCATCCCAGCGCGATCGTTCCGGCAGCGCCTCCAGCAGAGTAATGGCGATGGAATACGGCTCTTCGCCGGACGAACAGCCCGCGCTCCAGCCCCGCAGACGCAGTTGATTGCTGCGCAGTTTTCGTGCGATCAGTTCCGGCAGAAACGTACCGGCCAGAAATTCAAAATGAATCGATTCACGGAAAAAGCTGGTCAGATTCGTGCTCAGCGAATCGATCAGTTCGGAAAAAGCCTGCCCCGTGCTATCGCAGGCTACATAGTCCATATATTGCGAAAAGCTCCTGAACCGCTTTTGTCGCAGAATCTTGGCCAGTCGCGAACGCACCAATTCTTTCTTGCCGTCGTGCAAATTGATGCCGCAATGGTCATAAACCAGGGTGCTGATCTGTTCGAATTCGTCATCCGTCAGGGTCAGCTTGTCATCGATTACAATGGATTCGAACATCATGAGTTCCCGTTTTTAGAATTTATCCTGAGATAACTCAATCAAACCCGGTACATCAAGAATCAGACTGATCCGTCCGTCGCCCATAATGGCCCCGCCGGAGAGGCCTTTGATTTTACCCAGGCCGGACAGATTTTTGATAACGACCTGCTGTTGGCCGAGAAGATCATCCACCATCAGGGCACATTTTCGGCTGCCTTCTTCCACAACGACCAGCAGCGCCTCGCTTGGATTCTCCGCTGTTCCGCTGACCGAAAACAGGTGTCCCAGCCGCACCAGCGGAATCAGTTCGCCGCGAATCAACGCCACCTCGCCGCGATTTTGAACGGTGCGAACTTGATCGTCGGTCGGTCGCACGCTGCCGACAATTGAATTGATCGGCACGATATACCGCTGGTCAGCGAGGGTCACAATCTGCCCGTCGATAATGGCCAGTGTCAGCGGAAGACGGATGATAAAAGTCGTGCCCCGGTCGGGAATGCTGCGAATGTCGATTTTACCGCCGAGGCTTTCGATGTTTTTACGCACCACGTCCATGCCGACGCCCCGCCCCGAGACATCGGAAACTTTCTCGGCGGTCGAAAAACCCGCTTGAAAAATCAGCCCGAACGCCTCGGCGTCGCTTAATTCCTGGTGTTCGGAGATCAGCCCTTTTTCGAGAGCTTTTTGGATCAGTTTCTCGCGCCGCAGGCCGCGTCCGTCGTCTTCGATTTCGATGACGATACTTCCGGCCTGATGAGAAGCGCTCAGACGCACCGTGCCCTGCGGCGATTTGCCTTTGCCGGTGCGCTCATCGGGCGGTTCGATGCCATGATCGACGGAGTTGCGCATCATATGGACCAGCGGGTCGGTAATCTTATCGACAATATTGCGATCCAGCTCAGTCTCTTCGCCCGCGGTGACAAGCTGGACATTTTTGCCTGCCTTTTTGGACAGATCGCGCACCAGACGGCTCATTTTCTGAAACGCTCCCTGAATCGGCACCATCCGCATTGACATGGACAATTCCTGAAGCTCGCGAACGATCTTGTTCTGCTGGGCTACCTTGCGAAACAAGGCGCTGTCCGTTTGAACGGCTTGCTTGACTTCTTCAGCGATCATCAACTGGGCAATCGCCAGCTCGCCTGTCATATTGATTAGCTCATCCAGTTTGGTTGTGTGGACTTTGATTTTCTCGACGGCGCCGGCGGCTGAGCCGCCGCTGCGTTTTTTCTCAGTGTCCTTGGCGGGACTGTTCAGCATCGCATCCAGCGCTTCATCGGTGCGTTCATTCGGCACAGCCTCGCCGGGCGGTTCTGCCGAAGGCGGCTGCTGCCCGGCGGCACAGGCACGCAGATGGTCAAGCAGGGCGGCAAGGCCCGACGGCGATGAGACGCCGCGGGCGTTTTCAATCGCCTCTTCGAGATCGGCCAGCATGGCCTTGAGCAGATCAATTGAAGAAAACACCGCGTCGCTGTTGGTCGCCGTCAGCAGCAGTTGTTCTTTCCGCGCCATATCCAGCAGATTTTCCGCCGCGTGCGCCAGAACGTTGATATCCGTCAGGTTCAGAAAACCGGCCATGCCCTTGATCGTATGAAACGACCGAAAAATCTGATTGAGTACCTCATTATTTCGTGGGTCGTTTTCCAGTTCCAGCAGCGCCGCCTCGGCCGATTCAATATGCTCATTGGATTCGGTAATAAAATCCTGAATCAAGGGGATGTCGTCTTCGCTGAAAACAGCCTCGACGGCCGGTTCATCCGGCTTGGTCTTGTCGTTTGCGGCCTCTTCAAGCAATCGCTGCATCTCCATTACGGCCGAGTTCACCGCGTCAATCTGTTTTTCGCACTCCTCCGAAGATGTCGCGGCAAGCTGTCGCACTGTCTCGGCGGCATGGCGGCTGACCTCAGAAAAGGCTTTCAGACGCTCATCGCTTTGGGCCGACTGTTCGGCCAGGCTGTTCAGTTGTCCCAGCGCCTGTTCAAACGT
>DSDR01000048.1 GCA_011048645.1 Phycisphaerales bacterium | reverse complement strand
TGTTCGGCGGCTGCAGCGCCGTCGTCGGCCAGATGATCGACGCGGGTTCGCGTGTTGCACTTTTTGCACACGGTCACCAGATCGGCGAATTTGTCGGCGTGGCCGGAGGCCTTCCACACCATCGGGTGCATCAATATGGCACAGTCCAGCCCCACGACGTCGTCGCGCATCTGCACGACGGCCTTCCACCATGCGGCTCGGACGTTGCGCTTCAGCTCCACCCCCAGCGGGCCATAGTCATAGCAAGCCGCCAGGCCGCCGTAGATTTCGCTCGATTGAAAAATAAATCCCCGCCGCTTGCACAGCGACACAATATCATCCAGTCGGGTCAATTTCGCCATAACCAATTTCCTGTGAACAAATAAGCGTCTGTTGTTTGTCGCCTCGTAAAAATACCCATTATAGCCAGCTCAGCCCAAAATACAACCTCTCCTTTCTCACGCCGGACACTTCGGTCCGGGCATCAATAATCGGCCTCGATTCATCATCCAGCTCTCGACCGGTTATCTAATCCTTGACCGGATGAGTCGTTGCAAAAAGGATTCGTTATTTCGTTGAAATACCTATTGATTATTTTGGAGCCGACAAATTTCCTTTCTGATATCCTCAATAACCTCTCTGTTGTAAATAATCTTTTTTTTCCCTTCTGCGACGGAAATAATATAAAAAACCTGCCCTGCGTATTGGGCGCTGAATTTTTGATGAGTTCGTTTCTGAAATTGCAGTTCATTGATAATCTGAGGAATATAGGCGTATCCTGCCGGTTTGATCTGCAGGCCGATGTATTTTCCGTTGACATCAATATAAAAATCGACATTGTAAGTTCTGTCCCATTTGTCCGGTGCGGGAAGGATCTCAACCCCCAATTCGTGCTGCAGTTGGCCATAAATGGTCTGGATTTCGGACTGGTATCCGTCAAATGTCCGATGTATTACAAGATGAACGATAAAGTCGATGCAATCCTGTTCTTGAATGTTGTCGATTTCCGCACGGCAGATTTCCGAGATTTTAATATAAAGCGTTCTTCCCAACTGTTCGAGGTGATCTTTGGGATAGACGTTTTGATAATAAAAAAGTTCCCATTCTTCTTTTGTTTTTGGGGCGCACTTCCGGATCAATTCCGAAACGGGGCCAACTTTGTTTTTTTCTGGTCAGCCCCCATCGCATATTAGCTCCGTTCAGTATCCACTCTTTTGCCATATTGCGGAGTTCCTTTGACTGAGAAATTTGGCTTTATACTTAAAATCAATTGACAGATCAACGTCAGCCAGCCCCAACTTGATCAAATGGGCATTCAGAAATGTTTTATTGGACAAATACAGGTAACCGAGGATGTTGTTGTCTCGATCATATTTGATATTGTCGTATTTCAGGAAAACCTTTTGCCCCCTGGTTTTCTTATCGAGGAATTCAATCGCCGCGTTTCGCGTTTGGTCCTGATCTCTGACGCCGAGTAAGCGAACGGAAAGACCGTTATCGAGAAGAACCAGAGAGGGCGAGAGAACCTGTTTGATCCGGTAGAACTCTTCTCGTTTGTGTCGATTATTGTCAATTTGTGAACCAAATCTAAATTTCCTTGGATCGATTTTTTTATCAAACTGCACCGGATCTTTGAATACATAGGGAAGGGCGTGTATGTCGTGCTCATAATTTCTTTTACGGTTCGGCTGATGACTAAATTCGATCGCGTTATGTTCAAAGAGTTGGTTCTGATCCACCTTTAACTTGTCTCGAATGATCGGTTCAAAATCGGTATTGATTTCATAGCCGATGGAATGGCGACCCAGATTCAACGCCGCCAGACTGGTTGTGCCGCTGCCCAGGAACGGGTCCAATACGGTATCGCCGACAAAACTAAACATTTTGATCAGTCTTTTCGGCAACTCTTCCGGAAACATCGCCAAATGTTTATCCTGTTTTTCGCCGGCAAAGTTCCAGTGCCCTGCAAAATATTGATTCCATTCTTCGGTGGTCATTTTGGATTGGTTTTTAATTTCACGGCTGACCTTGGGCCCAATGCCCGGTTTTTTGAAAATCAGAATAAATTCATAATCCAGTTTGATGATCCCGTTTCGCGGATAGGGAAACGACCCCATAATCGTTGCGCCGCCGGTGGTGTTGCAGGTTGTTACCTTCTGCCAGATGACAGCGCCCATATAGTCAAATCCGAGAGTTTCACAAAATTTGATGATTTCTGTGCGTATGGGAATGACTTTATACCGGCCGTAATAGACGGAACGGGCAAATTGGTCGCCGATGTTGACACACAATCGGCAGCCTTGGTGTAAAACGCGATGGCATTCATTCCAAACAAGATTCAGATTGTTTATATATTCTTCGTAGGTATGGTTAAAGCCGATCTGGTTGTCACTTCCGTAATCTTTCAGTTGCCAGTAAGGAGGAGACGTGATAACCAAGTGGACGGATTTGTCGGCCAAATCGTCCATTTGTCTTGAATCGCCGATAATGATTTTATGGTTCGTTTTCATGGTGTTTTTAGTGTTTACATCATTACAGCGAAGCATGTTACAACGAAAAAAGATAAAAGGCAACATTAACGACGGCACAGCAGTTTTTTCAGGAGTCCGCGCTGGAAGTGCAGTCGGTTTTCGGCCTGATCGAAGATCACCGAGTTGGGCGATTCGGCCACGCCGTCGGAGATTTCATAGCCGCGATACGCCGGCAGACAGTGCATGACCTTAGCGTTCGGGGCATTCCGCATCAGGTTTTCATCAACGGCAAAGCCGGCAAAATCCCGCACTCGCTTTTCCTTTTCCGCTTCCTGTCCCATACTGACCCAGGTATCGGTATAAATTACATCGGCGCCCTTGACCGCGGCGACGGGGTCGTGCGTTTGCTCGGCGCAGCCGGGCCAAATCCGATTGGCCGCGTCGATGGTCTCGGCGTCCAGCTCGTATCCGGCCGGCGAGGCAATGGCGTAGGTCATCTTAAATCGGGCGCAGGCAAACGCCAGCGAACGGGCCACGTTGTTGCCGTCGCCGACATAGGCCAGCTTCAGCCCTTCCAGTCGGCCCAGGTGCTCCTGAATCGTCATCATATCGGCCATCGCCTGGCAGGGGTGCGACCAGTCGCTCAGGGCGTTGATCACCGGCACATGGGCCCAGCGATCCAGTTCAATCAGCGTCTCGTGCGAGAACGTACGAGCCATAATCCCATCGACATAGCGGGCAAAGACCCGCGCCATATCCCTGGCCGGCTCGCGCTGACCGATGACGCCGATGTCTTCGGGCTTCATGTACATGGCCATGCCGCCCAGATCATACATCGCGACCTGAAAACTGACGCGCGTTCGCAGACTGGTTTTTTCAAACAGCATGGCCAGCACCTTGCCGGCCAGACACAAATCGCGTCCGCCGTTTTTATACAGCTTCTTCAGATCGTGGCTGATCGTCAGCAACTCATTCAGTTGATCGGTCGTGCAGTCATTGATGGTCAAAAAGCTTTTCATATCTGATCTCCTCGGCCAAGGACGTCGTCAAGAATCGCTGCCGCCTGATCAATCTCCTCGGTCGTTACGATCATCGAGGGCATAAACCGCAGTACATTTTCCTGTGTGCAATTGATGCGCAGGCCCTTGTCAAGGCAGGCACTGACGATTTCGGCGCCGGGCGTGGTCAACTGGAGACCGATCATCAGCCCTTTGCCGCGAATGTGGTCAATGACGGGATACTTGTCTTTGAGCGCATCGAGTTTTTGCCGGGTATAATCGCCCGTCTTGACGGCGTTGTCGAGCAGGTTCGCTTCCTCGATGGCCTCGATGACGGCGATGGCCGCTGCGCACGCCAGCGGGTTGCCGCCGAACGTGGAAGCGTGCGTGCCGGGGATCAGCGAAGCGGCGATCTGCGGCCGGGCCATCATCGCGCCGATCGCAACCCCGCCGCCGAGGGCTTTGGCCATAGTGATGATGTCCGGCGTGACCTCATAATGCTGATAGCCGAACCAGCGTCCCGTCCGTCCCAGACCGGTCTGCACCTCGTCGAGAATCATCAGCGCGCCGTATTCGTCGCACAAATCGCGAATGGTCTGCATATACTCCGGCGTCGCTTCGCGGATGCCGCCTTCGCCCTGAATCGGCTCTATCAGCACCGCCGCCGTTTCTTCGCTGAAGGCCTCATGCAGCGCGTCAATGTCGTTGAACGGCACATAGTCAAACCCCGGCAGCATCGGCAAAAAGCCGTCGTGATATTTCGGCTGGGCGGTGGCTGTAACGGAGGCAAACGTCCGCCCGTGAAAGCCGCGTTCGGCGGTGATGAATTTGTATTTTTCTTTCGACGTGTGCCGGCGCGCCAGTTTCATCGCCGCTTCATTGGCCTCGGCGCCGCTGTTGCAAAAAAAGCATTTGCCGCCGAAGGCGCGCTCGCTGAGCAGTTGGGCCAGCTTTCCCTGCGGGATGTTATAAAACGTGTTGTCCATATGCAGCAGCTCGCCGGCCTGAGCACGGATTGCCTCGACGACTTTCGGATGGCAGTGCCCGATGCCGCTGACCGCCCAGCCGGGGAACATATCCAGAATCTTGTTGCCGTCCAGATCCCACAGCCAGTTGCCCTGACCTTTGGTGATGACCCGAGGCAGCCGACCGTAATTACCGATGACATACTCGTCAAACAGCGCGATAACCTCTTGTGTATTCATAGCAATCAACCTTTTTTCGATTATTTATCCATGTTCCGCCAATCAACCCATAACTACGAACTACGAACCGGAAACTACTTGGTAATCTGCGTCCCGATGCCTTTGGACGTGTAGATTTCCAGCAGCAGCGAATGCGGAATACGCCCGTCGATGATGTGGGCTTTGCGGGCGCCGCCGTCCAAAGCGGTCAGACACGCCTCGACCTTGGGCATCATCCCTGTGGTGATGGTTCCGTTATGAATCATCTCGGCGATTTCTGCCTCGCTGAGGCTTGAAATCCAGCTTTCCGGGTCGTCTATCTGACGTCGAATGCCGTGAGTGTCGCTTAGGACGACCAGTTTCTCGGCTTGGACGGCTGCGGCAATGTGCCCGGCCACGCTGTCGGCATTGACATTGAGTTTGCCGCCGGCGGTTTTGGACCGGGCCACCGGGGCAATGACCGGAATCACGCCGCTCTGGCACAAGGTCGTCAATAATTCGCCGTTGACTTCGGCTACTTTGCCGACCAGCCCCACATCCAGCTTCCGGCCGTCGCTGTTTTCAAGACGCAGCGGCTCGGCAAAGACCACGCAGCTGCTCAGCGAGTGCAAGCCCATAGCATTGCAGCCGAACTCGTTAAGCGTTTGGCAGATCGGCTTGTTCAGGGCGTTGACCAGCGTATGCTCGGCGATGGTCAAGGTGCGTTCATCCGTATAGCGGCGTCCCTGTACCCAGACCGCTTCCAGACCCGCCTCGTTCATCGCTGCGGTGATGGCCTTGCCGCCGCCGTGCACCAAAATCGGACGCATTCCGACCGTGGACATAAAGACCACATCCTGCAGCAGATTGCGACGAAGCTGCGGGTCATCGAGGATACTGCCGCCCAGCTTGATAACGACCAACTTGCCCTTGAAGTTTTGGATATACTCCATCGCCTCAATCAGGGCACGGGCTTTTTCAATTGCCTGTTCCATAGCGGACCACTCCGGGGACTAAACCCATAAAAAACAACAACTTAACAAGCTCGCCGCACACTGTGTTCGGGGGGAATAACCGTCTTTGGCGGCCTGCTGGTTTGACCGGCTGTGTCGAACCTGAAATACAAAAAAGCCAACGAAGGGAATCGAACCCTTAACCGCTGGTTTACAAAACCAGTGCTCTACCGTTGAGCTACGTTGGCGTAAGTTTTTATTTTATATAGGATTAAGTTATCCGTGCAGTGAAAATAACAGATCTTTTGTCATAGAACGCAAACAAAAAAAGTCGGAAATCCTGTTCCGACAAATCCCCACTTACTTTACATAAAGCAGGCGGATTTTGCAAAAAAATTTGTGGTAAAATTCACTATTTTGGAACAGACACAAAAACAGGGCTCTTCGGGATATATCTCAAAACCGTTTTTGAGGGCGGTTGTACAGTTCTGCATACGGCTACAGAGACGAGCAATACTTCAACCTCCGAATCTTCAATCTCCACAACCCAAACTACGCATTAGTCGGATGAGGTCGGATGAACCCGTTTTCTGTTGTCATTGGGGCGGTTTTATGGTAGCGTTAAGGTAATTATTAACAGGAATAAGCCTGATGATGACACGCAAGAAAACAACCGGTAAAACCCCGTCCTCCGGCCGGGTCGGCAAGCCGATCCGCCTGCAGAAGATCCTGGCCTCGGCCGGGATCGATTCCCGCCGCGGGTGCGAAGAACTGATCCTCAGCGGAGCGGTGACGGTCAACGGCGAGGTGGTGCATACGCTGCCGGCGTTTGCCAATCCGGAAACAGACGATATTCGCGTTGAGGGTAGCCGCATCCGACCGGAGCGGAAGGTCTATTTTCTGCTGAACAAGCCCAAAAACGTCATCTGCACCAATCGCGACCCGCAGGGCCGGCCCAAGGCGGTCGATCTGGCCCCGTGTCAAGAGCGCGTCTTTTGCGTGGGACGGCTGGACGTCGAAACAACCGGCCTGATTTTGCTGACCAACGACGCCGAACTGGCCAATCGTCTGACCCATCCGCGGTATGAACTGCCCAAGACCTATGAGGTGACGGTTCGCGGGCGGATGGACGGCGAGGCGATTGACAAGCTCAAAAAAGGCGTCTGGCTGTCCGAAGGCAAGACGGAACGGGCCGCCGTCAGAGTCCTTCGCCGGACTCATGTCGAGACGATTCTTGAAATCTCGATCCGACAGGGGCTGAATCGTCAGGTTCGCCGCTCGTTCGCCCGGCTGGGCTACAAGGTCAGGGCATTGAAGCGCACCCGCATCGGCGATATTGAACTGAAGGGCATTCCCGCCGGCCAATGCAAGAAGCTCTCAGGCGCCCAACTGGCCTACCTGCGCCGCGCCACCGGCCTGAAAAACGCCGAGCAAAAATCCACACCGGCTGCGAAAAACACCAAGAAAAAATAGGGACGATTCAACCCATTGTTTTTTTTCGTATGCGCAGGCTCAGCGAATTTCCGCGTGGACTTCCTGCAGCGATTTGACCTCGGCCTCGCCTTTGCGTTTGGCCTCGATACCCCGCACCGTCGCCGCGGCGGCCGCAGGCGTGGTGATATAGGGAATCTTGTGTTTGATCGCGGTCTTGCGGATGTAGGAGTCGTCGTACTGGCTCTGGCTGCCGGCCGGGGTGTTGATGACCAGATCAATTTCTTTGTTGGTGATCGCGTCAAGGATATGCGGGCGGCCCTCGTGCATTTTCTGGATTTTTTCAACCGCGATTCCCTTGTCATTCAAAAAGCCGTAGGTCCCGCCTGTCGCCAGAATTTTAAAGCCCAAATCGGCAAAACGCCGCGCTGTATCCAGAACCAGCGGCTTATCCTCGTCGGCTACGGTAATCAGGACCGTTCCTTCCAGCGGCAACGGCAGTTGGGTCGCTTCCTGGGCCTTGTAAAAGGCCAGTCCGTACGAATCGGCCAGTCCCAGTACCTCGCCGGTGGAGCGCATCTCCGGTCCAAGCAGCGGATCGACTTCCTGAAACATATTGAAGGGAAACACCGCTTCCTTGACGCCGAAGTGCGGATAGGCAACGTGCTTTAGCCCGATCTGTTTGAGTGTTTTGCCCATCATAATCTCGGTGGCGATACGGGCCATCGACAGGCCGCAGACCTTCGAGACCAGCGGCACAGTACGCGAGGCCCGCGGGTTGGCCTCCAGCACATAGACGGTATCATCGGCGATGGCGTACTGCATATTCATCAGGCCGACGACCTTCAGCGCCACGGCGATTTTGCGGGTATAATCGGCGATGGTATCCCGATGTTTTTTGTCGATGGAGACCGGCGGGATGACGCAGGCTGAATCGCCCGAATGCACGCCGGCCAATTCAATATGCTCCATGACCGTCGGCACAAACGCATCCGTTCCGTCAGCGATGGCGTCGGCCTCGGCCTCAATGGCATTGCTCAAAAAACGGTCAATCAGAATCGGCCGTTCCGGGGTCACCTCGACGGCCGCGGCGATATAGTGCCGCAGCATTTGTTCGTCGTGGACGATTTCCATCCCGCGTCCGCCGAGCACATACGACGGGCGTACCATCAGCGGATAGCCGATCCTGGCGGCAATCGCCAGCGCCTCGTCGGGCGTACTGGCCATGCCGGACTCGGCCATCGGAATATCGAGCTGCTCCATCATCGCACGAAAACGGTCGCGATCCTCGGCCAGATCAATCGCGTCGGTGGACGTGCCGAGGATGTTAACGCCGGCCTCTTCAAGCTGTTTGGCGATGTTCAGCGGCGTCTGCCCGCCGAATTGCACAATCGCGCCGAGCGGTTTTTCTTTCTCATAGATACTCAAGACATCCTCCACCGTCAGCGGTTCAAAGTACAGCTTATCCGACGTGTCATAATCGGTCGAGACGGTTTCCGGATTGCAGTTGACCATAATCGTTTCATACCCCAGATCGCGCAGGGCAAAGGCCGTATGCACGCAGCAATAATCAAACTCGATGCCCTGACCGATCCGATTCGGGCCGCCGCCGAGCACCATGATTTTTTTCTTGTTGTCGCTGACGGCCACACGGTCGGGCGCGTTGTACGTCGAATAATAATAGGCCGCGTTTTCCACCCCGCTGACCGGCACCGCATCCCACGCTTCGACAATGCCCAGGCCGGTGCGCTGGGCACGGATTGCCTCTTCGGTGGTCCCCAGCAGTTTGGCCAGATAG
>DSDR01000210.1 GCA_011048645.1 Phycisphaerales bacterium | reverse complement strand
GCCGAAGAAAACGGCGATGTACCCATCGGGTGTGTGGTCGTCTTTGAAGGCCGGGTTATCGCCAAGGCGTACAATCAGCGTCAACAGCTTCATGATCCGACCGCGCACGCCGAGATTATCGCCTTGACTCAGGCATCGGAGTTTATCGGCAACTGGCGGCTGCACGGCTGTACGATTTATGTGACGCTCGAGCCGTGTCCGATGTGCGCCGGGGCGCTGGTGCTGGCCCGCCTGGACAGGCTGGTCTATGGGACGGATGACCCTAAAACAGGAGCCTGTGGATCGCTTTATAATATCGTGCAGGATCCCCGTCTGAACCATCGCCTTGAAGTGCAATCGGGTGTTTTGCAGCAGGATTGCAGGCAGCAGCTTCAGGCCTTTTTTCAGCGTCGTCGTCAAGAGAACGCCGGTTATCCCGGTGATTGAACAGAGCCGATAAAACGTTGTTTTTTTGGGTTTGCCGTGGTATAAAAGACAGTAATATCTCGGTCCGGATCGCTTCCATTCCGTTCCGTGAAATATAACCTCAGGCGTCATTAACCGAAAGGAGGCTCCCGTTGGCGGGCCGATATTCGTTGCGTACAATATGGGAAGATTTGGCGCTGCCGGAGCTGGCGTATGCGTTTAAGCTGGCGGTCGGCCCGATCAAGCTGGCGATTGCGTTTGCGGCGGTGGCGTCAATCTGCCTGGCCGGCTACCTGCTGGATCGATGCACCCGAACGGTCGTGGTTACGCCGGATTCTGTGCAGCGACCGGTCGGACAGGTCGGCTCGGTCACGCTGAGGGGGATCACCGAACTTGAAATGTACTTGATCTCTCCTGAACAGGTCAGTGAGTTTCTGGATCGCTATAAGGGACAGGCGCCGGGTCAAGGCGTGTTTTCGACGTTATGGACGTTTACCGCCGGGCGGTTCAACGACGCCAGCAAGCAGTTGTTTAATCTGGGGCGGGCCAGTTTTTTCAGCAATATGGAATATGTTTTTGTCAATCTGTGGCTGTGTCTTCGGGCGATGGTCTGGGCCGTTCGGTTTCATCCCTGGTACAGTGTGATTTTTTTTACATTTTCGTTTGTGGTATTGTGCTTTGCGGGCGGTGCGGTGTGCCGATGTGCGGCCCTGGAGTATGCCCGGAATGAAAAGCCGGGGTTTTTTGAGGCGATTGAATTTGCCAAGGGCAAATTTCGTTCGCTGATATCCGCGCCGCTGCTGCCGGCCGTGCTGATGCTGGTTCCTGCGGCGCTGGTGCTGGCGGCGGGAATGCTGGCGGCGGTTCCCTGGCTGGGCGAATTGCTCATCGGTCTGCTGTTCGGTCTGCTGGTGCTGCTCGGACTGGCGGTGGTTGGCATGATCTTGGGGGCCACCGCCGGAGGGTTGCTGCTGTTTCCCGCAGTGGCGTATGAGGCGACCACCGGGCGGGATGCTATCGGCAGAGCGGTCAGCTATGTACTGAATCGGCCGCTGTGGATGCTGTTTTATCTCTTTGTCGCCGGTTTATTCGGGACGTTTTTTTATGTGCTGATCCGGCTGGTTGTTTATCTCGTCTTGAAGGTCGTCTATGGGCTGCTGGCCGGCGGGATGCTGCTGGTCAGCGGGAATATTGATAAATTAAATCGGCTCTGGACAGGGCCGGCATTATTTTCGTTGATGAGCCAGTCCAGCAATGCCGCCACAGGATCCGAATCGATCGGCGCGTTCTTTATTTATCTGTTTTTTCTGATTCTCATTGGACTGCTGGTGGCCTATATTATCAGCTATGTGTTCTGTGCATCCACGATCGTCTATGCCCTGGTCAGGAAAAAAGTGGACGGGGTGGCGGCGGAGGCTGTTTATGTGCCGCTTGCGTATGAACACACAAAAAATAATCCGAAACCGTAACTCGACCAAAGCGGGGATTTTCAACCATGCCGGACAAAACAACACTGTCAAATGATATCGACCCAAACAACCGCGCAATCGCCGACCCATCCATACGCGATCTGCCGAAGGGATTGCTCCGATTTCGTCGGTGTCTGATTATGCTGGCCCATCTGGCCTGTTTTGTCGCGGCACTGGGATTGGCGTTTCTGTTTGCATTCAATATGCAGATTCTGCGAAAATGGTTCATCTACCAGTTTCCGATTCTGTTGGTGTTCTTTATTCCCGTTAAACTGATTGTCTTTGGCTGGTTTCGGCAGTACAGCGGATGGTGGCGCTATGTGGGGCTGTCGGATTTGCTGCAAATCGCCAAGGCGTCGCTGGTCAGCAGTATTGTGCTGATGGTCTTATGGTATGGTTATGGTTTATTCGGGCAGCACGTCGTGCCGGATTCAGCGATTGAGGCGGTCAATGCCCGAACGACAGAGCTTGCACAGCAGATTGCCGAAGCGGTCAGCGATGAACAGACGCTTCAACTGCGACAGGAATTGTCGAACCTCAAGGGCCTTGAGGATATCCTTGAAGTCAGCCGTATGACGCAGATTATGGCCGAGGCCGAACAACACCCGGTCAATAGTGAACAGCGTCTGGAACTGGTCCAGCGGCATCTTGAGCTGAAAGAAACGCAGCGCAAAATCGAAGGCGTTATCATGCTCGACTTGCTCACAACGATTATGCTGCTGGCCGGCCTGAGGATGCTGGTGCGGCTGTATCATGAGGAGTTTTTCTCCGAGACCCGCGGCTCGGCCCGACGCTTTTTGATCGTGGGAGCGGGCAATGCCGGCGAGGCGCTGCTGCGCGAAATGCTGCGGCGAAAAGACGTCCAGTATGAGGTGGTCGGATTCATTGACGATAACCCGGCCAAGATCGGAATGAACATCCACGGCATTCCGGTGCTGGGCAACGTCGATCAGATACCGGCGATCTGCAAGAAAAACGATATTGACGAAATTGCCATTGCCATCCCCAGCGCCAGCCGAAAACAACTTCGTCGGGTGGTGCAGGTTTGTGAAGGCGCCAAGCTGCGATTCAGTATGGTGCCGTCGCTGACAGATATCGCCTCCGGCAAGCTGCGGGTTTCGCAGATGCGGGATGTGGATATCAACGATCTGCTCGGGCGCGACGAAGTCAAACTGGATCTGGGTGACATTGAAAAATACCTCAAAGGGCGAACGATTCTGGTAACCGGCGCCGGCGGCTCTATCGGCTCGGAAATGTGTCGGCAGGTCTGCGCCTTTGCGCCCAAGACGCTGCTGCTGGTCGAACAGGCCGAAAATCCCCTGTTCTTTATTGAACGGGAGCTGCTCCGAAGATTCCCCGGCGTGCAGATGCATTCACTTATTTGTGATATTACCGACAAGGAGCGTGTAGAGCAGCTTTTTTCACACTATCATCCGGAGATTGTCATTCACGCTGCGGCCCATAAACACGTCCCGCTGATGGAAAACAACCCCGGCGAGGCGGTCAAAAACAACGTCCTGGGCACGTGTACCGTGGCTGATGCCGCCGATGCGCACGGCACGGCCGGTTTTGTGATGATCAGCACCGATAAAGCCGTCAACCCCACCAGTATCATGGGCGCCACCAAACGAGTGGCGGAGATGTATATCCAGGACTTGAACAATACCAGCAAGACGCGGTTTGTAACGGTGCGATTCGGCAATGTGCTCGGCTCCAACGGCTCGGTCGTTCCGATTTTCAAGCAGCAGATTGCCGTCGGCGGGCCGGTGACCGTGACCCATCCCGAAATGCGGCGCTATTTTATGACGATTCCCGAAGCCAGTCAGTTGGTACTTCAGGCCGCGACGATGGGGCAGGGCGGCGAAATTTTCGTATTGGATATGGGGGAACCGGTCAAAATCGTGGATTTGGCACGGGAACTGATTACCCTGAGCGGTTTTCGTCCCGGTGAGGATATTGAGATTGAGTTTTCCGGATTGCGACCCGGCGAAAAGTTGTTTGAAGAGCTGAGCATTGAAGGCGAGGATATGCTCCAGACCCGCCATCCCAAAATTGCCGTCTGGAAAAATATCCCCAAAGATCGCGACACCTTACGTAAGAGTATCACAGAACTCGTGAAGATCGCGCCTACACAAGACCGCCAAAAAATTATCGACGCCATCCGCACACTCGTTCCTGAGTTCATCTGTCAATAAGGGCGATGGACAAAAGCAGGGAGTGGACACAGCACCTGCGCAGCAAGAATAATCGCGCCAATTTTTACAGGCGTTTGACGGTGTTGCCCTGAACTTTGAGGCGGTCCTGGCTGAACAGGGTGATGGCCTGGGGATAGGCGATGCATTCCTGTTCGAAGACGCGGTCGGCCAGCGTATCGGGCGTATCGTCGTCGCGGACCTCGCAGGCACGCTGGATAATGATGGGGCCGGCGTCGTATTCGTTGGTGCAAAAGTGCACCGTACAGCCGCTGATCTTGCAGCCGGCTTTGAGTACCGCTTCGTGGACATGATGGCCCCACATCCCCTGTCCGCCAAATGACGGCAGCAGGGCAGGGTGGATATTCATCACGCGGTTGTCGTAATGCGGCGGAATATGCCACAAGCACAGCCAGCCGGCCTGAACGACCAGATCGACCTTGGCCGCGTCCAATTCCTTCGTCAGCCGGGCGCTGAATGATTCGACATCGACAAACTCCCTGCGACGAATCACCACCGGATCGATCCCGATATCGCGCGCACGATTGACGCCGGCAACCGTGGAGCGTGAACTAATGACCTGCACGATCTCGCTGTTGAGCCGTCCGCCGGCGATTTCATGGTGAATGTTCAGCATGGTGCGTCCGCTGCCGCTGAGCAGAATACCCAGACGCAGCTTTTTGCCGGACAATTCGGCCGGCGTCCGGTCGATGTCATGCTGAGCGTCCATCGCCATATTGGCCAATTGGTCGGCCTCGGCGTTTTGTTCGCGCGGTATATGGATGATCCGCCACGCCTCAAAGCCGTTAAGCAGTTCCATACACCGCCGATACAGCGGACGAATAACGTCGCTTTTGACCTTGTAACGGCCGTTGAGCTGCTGAACGATCAGATTGCTGTCGCTGTACAGTTCCACCTCGCGGACGCCGAGCTGTTGGGCGTGTCGCAGGGCCTTACCGACGGCGGTATATTCAGCGTAATTGTTGGTGACATTACCCAGAAAACAACCGCACGCAGCCAGCCGACGCCCGACGGCGTCGTCAATGATATAACCGGCCGCACCGGGCCCCGGATTGCCGCGGCTGCCGCCGTCGGTATGGATGATGACTTTCTGAATGCTCACGATTCGTGATTTTTCAAATATAAAATCCGCGTGCAGTTGCTGCAGCGGATAATTTCGTCTTTGCCGGACAGGATGTTGACGACTTCGGCGGGGATGCCCATAAAACAGCCCCCGCAATTGTACGCGATGGAACTTTCATCGACCTGCTCAACGACCGCCATGGCTTCGCCGTCGTAGGTCTCAGCAACCCGCTTGAAGATATTCAACGCAGCGACGGGTACTTTTTCGGCGGCGATGTCCCATTCTCGCTGGATTTCATCAATTTCTTTTTCAAGCTCTCCGGCCTTGGCATCCACGTCCTGACGCACTTGATCCAGTTTGATCTTCTGCTCTTCGATCTGCGTTTGAATCTCAATGCAGGCGGCTTGATCGACCTCGATGTTTTTCATCAGATCAAGAACCTGACTTTCCAGCTTTGAATCGTCGGCTTTGGCGGTGTTCAATTCGGTCAAAATGGCTGAATACTCTTTGTTGGTGCGGGCCAGGTTCAGGGCATTGCGGAGTTTGGTGATCTGCTCATCACGGCTTTTCAATTCAAGTTCAAGGCGATCGGCCTGGATTTTCCCCATTTTGATTTCCTCCTGCTTGACTTCCAGCCCGTTTTGGAGAGTGCGGAGTTGGTTTTCCTGGAAAAGCACGCTCCTTCGACAGCGCGCCAATTTGGCTTTCACCGCTCGAAGCCGATTTTCCACCCGTTGTAGGTTCATTAAACCATGCAATATCGGTCCCATTGCCCGTCCCTTTTCACTTTTTAATGCAACACCTGTCGTCAAAACCTTAATTATGAAGGCAAATTTGTCTCTCTGCAACAAAAAACCCGAAAAAAACCGGATTTCAGGCCGCAGTTTGGCTTTTCTTTTGGGCGGCGGTCAGTATGATGTCGGCTATGAAAACCCTGCTTAAACATCTGGTGGCCGCTGCGCCGACCGCGGAAAACGGCGAACGGGCGGTTGCGGAGATCCTGAAAGATTATTTTTTACAGCACGGCCTGACGGCGGAAATCGACATCTGGGACGGCAAGCGGGCTAATGTGTGGGTGTATCTGAAAGCCGAGGGCAATGCAGGCCGCGCCCCGCTGCTGGTAGCGGGACATCTGGATGTGGTTCCCGCGGCGCCTGAGAAATGGACAACGCCGCCGTTTAAGGCGGACGAACGCGATGGACGACTCTACGGCCGCGGAACCAACGATATGCTCGGCGGGGTCGCGGCGGTTGCGGCGGCCTTGGTTGAGGCGGCTCGGCATCGCGACCGGCTGGGCGGCGATATCCTTTTTGCCGCAACTGCGGGTGAAGAGACCGACAGTTGCGGTACGGCACGTTTTGTTCGGATGTATCGCAGCCGCTTTGCCGAGCCGGTGGGGGTGTTGATTCCCGAACCGACTGATTCACGGATTCTGCGGGCGCATCGGGGCATTTTATGGCTGAAAATTGCCGCGCACGGCCGCACGGCACACGGATCAATGCCGCATCTGGGCGTCAACGCCATCCTGAAAATCAATGCGGTGCTGAACCGACTGGCCGCGTTGACCCTTCCCCATACGCCGAATCCGTTGCTGGGCGGCTGCTCGATGAGCGTCAACCGCATCGCCGGCGGTTCGGGGACCAATATCGTGCCGGAATATTGTGCGGTCGAAATCGACATCCGCACGTTGCCGGATCAGTCGTCCGAGGCCGTGATCGAGCAGTTCAAGGCGTTGCTGGCCGGGATCGCCGAAGGCGACCCGCAGTTTGAGGCCGAAGTGTCTGTTCTGCGTCGTGTGGACGCTCTGGAAACGCCCGAGGACAGTCCTTTCGTCCGGGCCGTCTGTCGGGCCGTCGGGACCGATCAAACCGCCGCGGCGGGGTTTACCACCGACGGGCCGTATTTCGCGACTTTGGGGCCGGTGTTGATCGTTGGACCGGGCAAGCCGGAACTGTGCCACAAGCCGGATGAATATATCACGACCGATGCGCTGGAACAAGGCAAGGCGATGTATCTTCGAATCTTTCAGAATCGGTTGTCGCAATAAGCAAGTGTTGGCTTTTGAACGGGAGGTGTTATGCTGAAGGCCGTTATTTTTGATTTTGACGGTGTGATTTGTGATTCTGAAGTACTGCACTATCGGGCGCTGAATACGGTGTTTAACCGGTACGGCGTGGATGTCCCCAAGGCGGTGCATTGGGAACGCTACCTGGGGTTCAGCGACCGGGAGAATATCGAAGCGGTGAATCAGGATTATCGGATGGGGCTGGATTCGGCCGGGGTGCGGCGTTTGATGGCTGAGAAAAAGGAGGCGTTCGAATCGCTGGTCAGGGCAGAGCCGCTGCTCATTGACGGTGTTCAGGCGTTCGTGCGGATGCTGGTTGAGCACGGCGTTCGGCGGGCGATTTGTTCGGGGGCGCTGCGCAGCGACATCGATCTGATGCTTGCCGGGTCGGGGCTTGACGAGGCATTTGAGGCGATTGTCACCGCTGACGATGTCACCTGTGGCAAGCCCGATCCTGAAGGGTATCTGACCGCATTGCAAGAGTTGAACATAAGAGGCGATCATGCCATAAAACCGTCGGAATGTGTCGTCATTGAAGATTCGCATTGGGGTATTGAGGCGGCATTGGCCGCCGGGATGCACCCGATTGCCGTGACGAATACCTACAGCCGGGAAGAACTGGAGGCCAAGGCGGAGCTTGTTTCTGATAATCTGGGTCATATAACAATGGAAATGATTCGCCGATTGTGTGAATAAAAAGACATTAAAAAGTCAGTTTTTGGTTCTTGATAGCCAAATGTCCTGAAAAGCCAAGTGTCCAGAAGCATATAAAAGCTTGTTTTTCAGTATTTGAAGGGCATTTTTTGGGGGTTGACTTGACTTTTTTCCAAATGGGTCTATACTTTAATTATCTTGAAAAATTCCAATGACCTTGGTGTTACAGCCGGCAAGACCGGTGCGATGAGTGTACGCAAAAGGATATATGTCGGGTCCTCAGGCGGGGGTCCGACTTTTGTTGTCTGTAAAGGGACTGTAAATACGCTAAGGAGAGATTTTGGTCAGTAAATGGGATGACAGTTTAATCAGCAGTGTTCAACAGGCCAACGACATTGTCGATATTATATCGGAATATCTGAGCCTGACGAAGCGCGGCAAGGAGTTTGTGGGGCTGTGTCCGTTTCACGCCGACCATCGTCCGAGTATGTATGTCAGCCCGGCCAAGCAGATTTTTAAGTGTTTTGCCTGCGGGGCGGGCGGAGACGTGCTTAAATTCGTCCAGATGAAGGAAAACCTGACCTTCGTCCAGGCGGTTGAGCGTCTGGCGCAGCGGGCGGGTATTGCCCTTCCGGCCTTCCGGTCCCGGCAGACCGAGCGGCACGAGGGAACGCTCAGCCCGGCGGAATTGGCTAAAATCAATGCCTGGGCGATGAAACACTGGACGGCGAATTTATGGAATGAAACAAAAGGCGCTGCGGCGCGTCAGTATCTTGCGCAGCGCAGGATTTCGGAAGACACCGCCCGCACGTGGATGCTGGGCCTGGCGCTGGACAGTTGGGATGATCTGCTCAGAAAAGCGGCTCAGGATAAGATTCCCGAAAAAACGCTCATTGAGGCCGGTCTTGCGGTTCCCCGAGAGGCAGCGGGCGGCTGTTACGATAAAT
>DSDR01000338.1 GCA_011048645.1 Phycisphaerales bacterium | reverse complement strand
GACTGTCGATGGCGAAAAGCCCCAAAACCGATTTTAATTTAAGGCCCTATTAAAAATTAAGATCAGCGTAAGCAAAATATCCCGGTCTTTCTGCTGATTGCGGGCCATACCCTTGCCGTCTATACCCATATTGAAGACTGGCAAGGAGGTACGCCGGCCGGATGGACAGGCAATACAACCAGTTCAGTGGTGGTCTCCGTTGCAAACAGAGGCAATCCGGACGGCCACATTCAAACACGCAGAGGCGGCGTTGATGATTTTGATATCGGCGCCATGACGGATATACCGGATTTCACGGGAAATTACATTGCCGCCGGCATAACTGGCGCATCCGTGGATGTGATCTTCATCACCGGGGCTTTTAATGACGCCTGGCTTCGTTTTCGCTATCAGGATGCCGCACAAAACGGCTGGCGATATCCGCTGACCGATGTGTTTCCCGATGTCTGGCAGACCTATTCGGTACTTTTCAACCCCGCATGGTCTGATTTGGACGCTCGAGCGGCGGGCTGGATCACGGATGACGATGTGGACCCTGCGGCTGATCCCAGCGCCTCATTTGCGGCGACGATGTCCAATGTCTATACGGTCGAAGTCCGCATTGCAGGCGACGGCAGCCTGATTGCAGGGATTGACAATTTCGCCGTTATTCCTGAACCAACTTCGATTCTGCTTTTAGGGACAGGGGTGGTCGCCTTGATAAAAAAACGGCTCATCCGAATAATGCGTTGATGGGTTTGTTAACCCCGTAACCTGCATGCAAAACGAAAAGCCTCGACCTGTTCAGATCGAGGCTTTTTTAGACTGGATATACGTCTCAATTGGCAATGCCTTTTATCCGAGTTCGGGGACGGGGCCGGCGAGCACTTCGTATTCTCGAAAGGTGCTCTTATCGCCGCTTTTGACCTGTTCGGCCCAGGCCTTGATCTGTGCGGCGGTGCGGAGGATATAGCGCCGCGCCATCATCCGTTTGCGCTGAGTCATGAGCAGCTTTTTCGGGGTCTCGGCGTCGCCGGATTCAGCGGCGGCGACCTCGAACTGAACCGTGCTGGAGGCCTGGCCGCAGAACAGATAGCCGTTGATCAAGGCGATGGCCATATCCACCAGCGGACGTCCGACCAGATCCATATAATCGACGCCCTGTTCTTTGACAAAGGCGATGCACTGTTTGAGCGTTTGTTTGCCCTCGGCCAGCAGAGCCAGGAGGTCTTTGACGCTGTCGGCATAGTCCAGCGCCGCCAGTTCGTCGAGATATTTTTCGACCGTGCCGCCGCAGACGCCGCGTACCGCCGCGACCACCTGAAGCTGACTGGTGCCTTCATAAATCGTGGTGATGCGGGCGTCGCGTGCGAGTCGTTCACTGGCATAGTCCCGCATATAGCCGCTGCCGCCGAGCACCTGAATGGCGTCATAGGTCACGGTGTTGCACATTTCCGAGCAGTAGTATTTGCTCATCGGAGTCAGCATCGCCGCAAGGCGTTTGACTTTGCGCAGCGTCTGCTTGGCCTCTTTGGCCGCGGCCGGGTCGTTGTCGGGGCTTTCGACGATCTTGTTTAACCCCAGTTCAAAGTCCACCACGCGGCTGGTTTCATAAAGCAGCGCGCGACCGGCCTCAATTTGCATCTTCATATCAATGACCATATCGCGCACGGCCGGGAGCTTTTCAATGGGGCCGCCGAATTGCTGTCGGCTGGCCGCATAGTCGCGGGCAATCCGCCAGGCCGCCTCGGCAATGCCCATCGACTGGCCGGCGACGCCGATGCGGGCGCCGTTCATCAGACTCATCACATACGTGACCAGGCCGCGCTGCCGTTCGCCGATCAGTCGGCACGGCGTATTGTCGAAATACAACTCGCAGGTTGGCGAGCCGTGGATGCCCAGCTTGTCTTCCAGCCGCCGCACTTTGACACTCGGACCGCGGTCGCAGACGAACAGACTCAGCCCCAGGCCGCCGCTGCGGTCCGGCTCCGAGCGGGCCAGGACGAGCAGTACTTCGCCGCAGCCGTTGGTGATGAACCGCTTGACGCCGTGCAGATACCAATTGCCGTCGTCATCCTGAAAGGCCCGCAGCTTGACCGCCTGCAAATCCGATCCGGCGTCCGGCTCGGTCAGCACCATCGCGCCGGTCACCTTGCCGGCGGCAAAACTCGGCAGATAGCGCTGCTTGATGTCCTCGTCGGCAAAAAAGTGGATCGTCTCGGCGATGCCCTGGAGTCCGAAGATGTTCATCAGTGATGCGTCAGCGCGCGAGACGATCTCAATTGCGATGGAGTAAATCAGATTCGGAAAGTTCAGCCCGCCAAATCGATGCGGCAGCGTAAAGCCCATCACATCGGCCTTGGCCAGCGCATTAAGCGACTCGGCGATGCCTTGGGCATAGCTGACCGTTCCGTCCGGATTCAGGATATTGCCTTGTCGATCAATGTCTTCGCTGCGCGGCGCGATAAAATCGGCGCTGAGCTTGCCGAGTGCATCGAGCACCAGATCATAATTGGCAATCGCTTCCTGTGCATCCCGAGGAGCGGTTTCAAACTGGCTGGCGTATTTAAAGCCTTCCTCGGCGTACGAGGCGACTTGGCCGATGTCCAGATGTCTGAACAAAAACTGAATATCGTCGTTATCTCGATAAAAATTTCCCATGGTTCATTCCATCCCTTAAATCAGTCTGCTTGTACACGGTCGTTTTATCCGTGTTCGGCGGGCAGGATACCCACGCCGCTTATACTTTTTCCTTGATGGCTTTGATCATCATCGGAATGACCTGCATCAGATCGCCGACGACTTTGTAGTGCGCAATACTGAAGATCGGCGCTTCGGGGTCATTGTTGATGGCGATGATCTTCTGGCTTTCGCTCATACCGGCCTGATGCTGAATGGCGCCGCTGATGCCGGCGGCCACATACAGAATCGGCCGCACGGTCGTCCCCGTCTGGCCGATTTGATGGTCGCGATCAATAAAGCCCAGATCAACGGCGGCGCGGGTCGCTCCGGGCGCTGCGCCCAGACAATGGGCCAGATCCCAGATGAGTTTGAAGTTGTCTTTGCTGCCGACGCCGGCGCCGCCGGCGACGATGACGCGCGAGGCCTTGAGGTTGACTTTGCGCTGCTGGCGATGCTCGGCCAAAATCTCAATAGCCAAATCGTCCTGCGACAAATGCACCGTTTCTTTGACGACCTGCGCCTTTTTGCTGACATTCGGCGTCGGCATCGGCATGACCCCCTCGCGGACGGTAGCCATCTGAGGCCAGCGGTCATAATTGATGATCGTCGCGATGATATTGCCGCCGAAGGCCGGGCGAATCTGAAGCAGCAGGTTGTCGAAAACCTGGCCGGTTTTTTTGATTTCATGGCTGCCGATCTGCAAGTCGGTGCAGTCGGCGGTCAGTCCGGCTCTCATCGTACTGGCCACGCGCGGCGCCAGATCGCGCCCGCAGGGGGAAGCGCCGTACAACACGATCTGCGGTTTGTATTTTTCAATCAGACCGCAGATGATTTTGGCGTAACTGCCGGTCTGATAATGTTCAAGCAGCGGATGCTCGGCCAGATAGACCTTGTCGGCCCCGTAATGGCCGAGCCGCTCGCATTGATCGGCGACCTGACTGCCGAGCAAAACGGCCGCCAGCGGGACGTTGAGCTTGTCGGCCAATTCACGACCCTTGCTCATCAGTTCAACGGGTACTTCTTCCAGCTTGCCGGCGTGCTGCTCGGCAAAGATCCACACCTCTCCCTGTTTATTGACTTCTATCATCTTAATATCCTTATCGATTCGCCGTCTGTCTATCACTGAATACTGAAAACCACCCTATCCAATCGTGTGATCCACGATCAATTCGTGCACCATCGCATCAATTCCCGACTGGGTCGGCTCGATATCCTTGGCTTCTTTAGCCGTCAGTACAACACTCTGGATGCGGTGGACTTTAGTCGGGGAGCCGTCGCGTCCGCACCACTGCAAATCCGCCCCCAGATAATCCAGATCCCATTGATGAATCAGCAAGCCTTTGTCGTCCAGCATTTTACACATTGCCTCAACGTCAACGGACGGGTCGTCTTTGGCCATGGCCTCGATTTCGATACGGCATTGAGCGGCCTTGTATTTCATCAGCCGCAACGCCCGGGGCGCCCGCGGCTCATTGGCGCTGTCCACCACCGTCAGCAGGGCCGGCAGCGCGGTTTTGACCTCCTGCCAGCCGTTGCCCAGATTGCGGCGGGCTACAAGGGTTGTGCCGTCCAGTTTGAGAATGTGTTCGACGTAGGTCACCTGCGGCAGGCCGAGTTTTTCAGCCGTTTGCGGACCGACCTGAGCGGTATCGCCGTCGATGGCCTGTCGGCCGCACAGGACGATATCCGGATTGAGTTTCCGCACACCGCAACTGAGGATATAGCTTGTCGCCAGCGTATCGCTGGCCGCACACCGCCGGTCGGTAATCAGCACAGCCCGATCCGCTCCGCGATACAGCGCTTCGCGCAGCATATCAGCCGCCGTCGGCAGGCCCATCGTGATGACCGTGACCGACCCGCCGTGGTTATCCTTAATCTCCAGCGCCATTTCCAGCGCGTTCAAGTCTTCCGGGTTAAAAATCGCCGGCAGCGCCGCTCGATTGACCGTCCCGTCTTCATTCATGGCCTGGCCGGTAATCCGCTTGGTGTCCGGCACCTGCTTGACCAATACGACACAATGATATCCCACGAAAAAGCCTCCATGTAGAGAATTTCAATCAATCCGCTCTTGCAAAGCCCCGTAGTGTAGCCCGATTTGTCCGTAAGTCAAACAAAAAAATACCCCTTTTTAACCCCCGAAAAAAGGGTAATACAGACTGAAGCCCCAAAAAACCCTCAACGGCACACGCGAAATCCAAGGCGACTGTCCATGTCAGCAGGCATGTAGCCGGTTCGATACGACACCCTGCAGTGGACAGGGGCGTAATTCCAGCCGCCGCCACGGGTAACACGCCCGGCGCCGAGGTCAGAACTGGTCCATTCCCATACATTACCCGACATATCCGCCAATCCGTACCCGAAAGTCCCGAAATAGCCGACCTCACTGGTACCGTGCTCGGCCCAGGGGTGATTGGGAAGTTCTTTGGGGGAAATGTCTTCGCTTCCGTTTGCATTGTAGTTTGCCAGGAATCTTTCGCTGTCATAGAGCGCGTTCCCGGTGGCATAGGTACCATCGTCATTCTCCCTGCCGAAAGATTTTCTGCCCCAAAAAAGAGAAAAATCTGCCGCTGGTCGCCTCTGCACGCCGGTTCAGTGGGTTATCTCTTTCGGGTTGAAATAATCCTTGTTTCGTCCATTTCGCTGCGGTTCCATGGCTACGTGACCATTTTGATAGCCTGATAATAGCAGGGTTTCTACCAAAACACAAAGGCTTTTGCGTTTTGTCGCTCTGGGCGTTTGGTTGAAAACTCCGAACTTTGGTTTTTCCTCACTGTCATTCTGGCATATTGGTTTTTTTCGATACATATTTAAGTGCTTTTAATGAAAGAGCTTGCAACTTAACCTCAATTCGGCACGGTGTTTGCTACATTGATATACCAATGTACGATCACTTTAAAATGATGCGATTTGAATAATACAAGAAAAAGGAAAACGATAGACCATGCGGTTTGATAAATTTACAGTTAAAGCGCAGGAAGCGATTGCCACGAGCCAGCAGCTTGCCATGCGACGGTCCAATACGGTTGTCTCGCCGCTGCACCTGCTGGCGGCGCTGCTAAATGATGACCAGGAACTGACCGCCCTGCTGCTGAACACCATCGGCTCCAAGCCCGACCGGATCAAGCAAATTACCGAAAGCGAACTGAACCGCCTGCCGACCGGTCAGGTCAGCGGGCAGATTATGCCGGATAACACCTACAGTCAGGTTCTGCTGGACGCCCAGAACAAGGCCGACCAGATGGGCGATGAGTATTTAAGCGTTGAGCATCTGCTGCTGGCACTGGCGGATGTGCCCAGTGCGGCCAAGGAAGTACTCAGCGTCAATTCCATTACCCCCGCTCAGATTCAAAAGGCGATCACGCAGGTTCGCGGCGACTCCAAAATCACCGACGAAAATCCGGAAGCCAAATATAAGGCGCTGGAACGCTACGGCATCGACCTGATTGAGATGGCAAGAAAGAACAAGCTCGATCCGGTCATCGGACGCGACGAGGAAATTCGCCGCTGTATGCAGGTGCTCAACCGCCGGACGAAAAACAATCCCGTCCTGATCGGCGAGCCGGGCGTGGGCAAGACCGCCATTGTGGAAGGTCTGGCTCAGCGGATTGTGGCCGGGGATGTGCCGGCGGGTCTGAAAGACAAGCGAATCATCGCCCTGGATATGGGGGCATTGATCGCGGGGACCAAATTCCGCGGGGAATTCGAAGACCGCTTCAAGGCCGTTCTGAAAGAAGTCGTCAGCGCCGAAGGTCGGATTATTCTGTTCATAGATGAACTGCATACCATCGTCGGGGCCGGCAAGACCGAAGGCTCGGTGGACGCGGGCAATTTGCTCAAACCGTCGCTGGCACGCGGGGAACTGCGGTGCATCGGGGCCACGACGCTGGACGAATACCGCAAATATATCGAAAAAGACGCCGCGCTGGAACGACGTTTTCAACCGGTGATGGTGGATCCGCCGACGGTGGCCGAGACGATTGCGATTTTGCGGGGATTAAAAGATCGGTACGACACCCATCACGGCGTGCGGATTACCGATGCGGCGCTGGTCGCGGCCGCGACGCTGTCGAATCGCTATATTGCCGACCGCTTTTTGCCGGACAAGGCGATTGACTTGATTGATGAGGCCGCGTCAAAACTGCGGATAGAAAATGATTCGCTGCCGGCGGAATTGGACAACCTTCGCCGGGAGATTATGCGGCTGGAGATTGAGCGGCAGGCTCTCAAGAATGAAACCGACCCGGCCAGTCAGAAACAGCTTGAAAAATGTCAGCAGCAGCTTGCCGAACTGAAGGCCCGCGACAAAGAACTGACCGCGCGATGGGAAGCGGACAAAGTGGCGATTTCGCGAGTTAAAGACCTCAAATCGCAGATTGCCGCCACCCAGGCTCAATTTGAAGAGGCTCAGCGCAGCGGCAATCTTGAGCTGGCAGCTCGGCTGAAATATGAGACGCTGATCGGCCTGCAAAAACAGCTCACAGAGGCCGAGCAGGCCCTGGCCAAAGCCAACGGGGCAACCCTGGTGCACAATGAAGTGACCGAAGAGCACATCGCTCAGGTCGTCAGCAAATGGACGGGGATTCCCGTATCGCGTCTGATGGCCGGTCAGCGGGAACGATTGATTCAAATGGAAAATGAAATCCGTACCCGCGTCGTGGGTCAGGATGAAGCGGTTACGGCCGTCAGCAACGCCGTGCGGCGTAACCGCGCCGGTCTGGGCGATCCGAATCGGCCGATTGGCGTGTTTTTGTTTCTCGGCCCGACCGGCGTCGGCAAGACGGAACTGGCCAAGGCGCTGGCGGAATTTATGTTCCATGACCCGAACAATATGATTCGCATCGATATGAGCGAGTTTATGGAGCAGCACTCCGTGGCGCGTCTGATTGGCGCCCCGCCCGGATATGTGGGGTATGAAGAAGGCGGACGGCTGACGGAAGCGGTGCGGCGAAAGCCGTATTCAGTGGTCTTGCTGGACGAAATCGAAAAGGCGCATCAGGATGTGTTTAATGTGCTGCTTCAGGTTTTTGATGACGGACGGTTGACCGACGGCAAAGGCCGAACGGTTGATTTCAAAAACACCGTCATTATTATGACCAGCAACTTTGCCAGTCAGCAAATCCAGGAGCTGTCCGCCTCCAACGGGGCCGACTGGGAAATCGAAGCGCATGTCAAAGAGGCGCTGAAATCCTATTTCAAACCGGAGTTTTTGAACCGCATTGATGAAACGATTATTTTCCACGTGTTGAAACCGGAACATCTGGAACAAATCATCGATATCCAACTTCAGTATTTGACACAGCGGCTCAAAGAACGACATCTCAACGTGATCTTTACGGATGCAGCCAAAAAACAATTGATGGATGAAGGATACGATGCCACTTACGGCGCTCGGCCTTTGAAGCGCGTCATCCAGCGGCGTCTTGAAAACCCGCTGGCAACCGAGCTGCTGGCCGGAAAATTCGCCGAGGGCGACACAATCAAAATCGACGCCAACGGACAATCCTTTCAGTTCGAAAAGGCCTAAGGCGCCGGAAAAAATAATTTGTGTGTTTTATGCACGTTGTTCAAATTATAAAATCGTAAGCCGTTGAATAAATGCCCTCAGCGGCGACGTGCCGTCTTCAGCCATAAAAAAAAGGCCTGCCGAAGCAGACCTTCATGGTTAGGCAGAACCTCCGCTGATGCCGTGCAGCAGCCTTTGAAAGTAACCCCGTAATTTCAAGGGGGCGGCCGTTGCGGTCGTCCAAACGTCCTGTCGCGCAGGCATGTTTGATCCGATACCGACCTGGCCTCCCATGGGGACTTCATCGGTTCTTTCAAATAGCGGCTTCTGTCACGCACACCGCAGGGGTCAACCCACGACTCTTACTATACCATATTGTCGGCAAAAAATCAAGTGCCCGTCCAGCCAAATCAGCACCGCTGTCTCAAGTAACACAAAGACAATCAGTTACAGATTTTTTTTACGGCAGCGTCAAGCGGTTCGCAACTCGGCGTTTAACTGTTCGGCAAGAATCCCCACCACGGCCTGCTGAAAGCCATCGACGATTTCGTGTCGGAGCGTGCCCTGCTCGTCGCGAAACCGCAGCGACAGGGTGATGCTTTTCTTGCCGTTAGGTATCGGTTTTCCTCGGTATAGGCCGCTAAAATCGATGTTTTCCAGTTCATCAGGGGCGG
>DSDR01000035.1 GCA_011048645.1 Phycisphaerales bacterium | reverse complement strand
TTCCTGCTGAGGCGTCAGTCGTTTGGGAATTTCTACGGCCGTCTGAACCAGCAGATCGCCTTTGCGACCGCTGCGAATATCCGGCAGTCCCTGTTCCCGGATGCGCAGCACGGTACCGTGCTGTGTGCCGGGGGGAATGCGAAGGATTCGCGTTCCGTTCAATGTCGGCACATCAATGGCTGCGCCCAGCGCAAGTTGGGTAAAACTCAGCGGCACCGTCACCACCAGATTGGCCCCGTCGCGCATCAGGAACGGATGGGCTTTAATCCGCACATAGCAGTACAAATCCCCGCGCGGTCCGTTATGGCGTCCGGGTTCACCTTCGCCGGCAACACGGATGGCCTGGCCTTCATGAACACCGGCCGGTATCCTGACGCTAAGCATTCGTTTTTTGGGAACCAGTCCCTTCCCGCGGCATTTTCGACAGGGGTCGGTGATAATCTGGCCGGCGCCATGGCACTGCGGGCAGGTCGAGACCATCTGAAAAAAACCGCCCAATCCGGCCCGTTGCACCTGACCGCTGCCGCCGCATACGTTACAGCGCGACGGCGCCCGTCCCTTCGCGGCGCCCGAACCGGAGCAATCCGGGCACGTATCCTGGCGGGTAAATTCGATGGTTTTTTCAACGCCGCGAGCCACTTCCTCCAGCGTCAATTCCACCGTTGTTTCAAGATCGTAGCCCCGCGATACGTGACGCGCCCCGCCGCCGCGCCGCGAAGAACGCCGCGAACCGAAGATGTCCCCGAACATATCACCGAAAATATCACCGAAAATATCGCTGATATCATTGACATTCATATGCGTATAGTCGTGAACACCCGCGCCGCGCAGCCCTTCATGACCGAATTGGTCATAGCGTTTGCGTTTTTCCGGATCGCTCAGGACTTCATACGCCTCGGCGCATTCCTTGAACTTGGCCTCGGCTTCTTTATCGCCGGGGTTCTTGTCCGGGTGGTACTTGATGGCCAATCGACGATAGGCCCGCTTGATATCGTCCGCAGAGGCCTTCTTGTCCACTCCCAGTACATCGTAGTAATCGCGTTTGGCCATAATGTCTCAATTATTTCGTGATTAACATTTCATCAAGTCATTCAAATGACCGAAGCGGCCTCTGATTATTTCGCCATCAGTTTTTCCAGTGTCGGCAAGACCGCCTGTCCCCAACGGGCGTATCCCGCTGGCGACAAATGCAGCAGATCAGGCATAATCTCGCGTCTGAGTACGCCTTGGTCATCCAAAAAAACGTTATTGATATTCAAATAAAATACCCGATTGTCGTCAGCCAGTCTTGAAATCAACTGATTGGCTTTATCATTTTTGGCCCATTGCGGATTCATGACGGCATCGGCCGATGGGTTGTCACGCTGTTCTTTGGATCCGCGTGGAAATATACTCAGTATTACAATTTTTGTCTGCGGCAGTTGGGTCTTTAACTTGCATACGATCGCAGCAACGCCTTCAGCGATCTCCTCGGCGGTGTATTCGTTGCCGTTGGAATTATTGGTGCCGATCATAATCATAGCGACACGCGGCGAAATTCCCTCAATGTTTCCGTTCTCCAGTCGCCAAAGGACGTGCTGGGTCCGGTCGCCGCTGAAACCGGCATTCACGGTATTCCAGTAACCGAAATAAGCGTCCCACAACTGAGGGTGTTCGTCCCAGCCGTGCGTGATCGAGTCGCCTATCAGCAGCAAATCAACGTTACCCTGCTGTACCCGGGCATTGACGGCATTATGACGTTCGGCCCACCAGTTCAATGCAAGTCGCGACACCGGACGAATCGCAGTGTTTTCCGAGACAGCCAACTGCTCGCTGACTTGTCTGCATGTCCATTTCGGTCCGCCGCACCCGGCCGCCAAAATTGCTATGCCGCACAGCATAACGGTTGATATGGTCTTTTTTTGTATGTTCATCGGTTCATTCTTTCCAGATGTTTTGGTTAAAAGACACGTTCACTTCGAATCCGTTCAAGTGCTTTATGTCGGCCAAACATAACGCAATCTTATTCAAAACCTGCGAGTCGCTCAATAGCAAAGAACAGGGGCGAACAACGATTCGCCCCTGACTAATGTCCTCTGACCGGTTTGACAGGTCTTAGCAGACTGCGCCTGCAGCGACATTTTCCTTTTTGTCGTCCTTGATGCCGGTAATCACCACGTTGGTCGTCAGCATCAGCCCGGCTACCGATGCGGCGTTTTGCAGCGCCACCCGCGCGACCTTGGCCGGATCGATAATGCCGGCCTTGACCATATCTTCATATTCGCCGGTATTGGCGTTATACCCGATATTGCCGCTCTTTTCAAGCAGCTCGGCCACCACGACATCGCCGTGCCCGCCGCCGTTTTCGACGATCTGACGGGTTGGAGCCTTCAGAGCGCTGATGAGAATATCATACCCGATTTTCTCGTCGCCCCTGGCTTTGGCTCTGGCCTCAGTCACTTTGGCAATTGCACGCAGATAAATCACGCCGCCGCCGGGAATGATGCCTTCCTGCGCTGCGGCCTTGGTGGCGTGCAGGGCATCTTCCAGCAGGTCTTTGCGCTCTTTCATCTCCGTCTCGGTGGCCGCGCCGGCCTTAATGACCGCCACGCCGCCGGTCAGCTTGGCCAGCCGTTCCTGCAGCTTCTCGCGGTCATAGTCGCTGGTGGTCTTTTCAATCTGGGCGCGCATCTGATCGCAGCGGGCCTTGATATCTTTTTTCTTGCCGGCGCCTTCGATGATCGTGGTGGTTTCCTTGCCGACGACGACTTTTTTGGCCTGACCGAGCTGAGACAGTTCGATATGTTCCAGCTTGATGCCCAAATCCTCGGTAATGACCGTGCCGCCGGTCAGGACGGCGATGTCCTGCAACATGGCCTTGCGGCGGTCGCCGAAGCCCGGCGCCTTGACCGCACAGACTTTCAGGACACCCTGAAGCCGGTTGATCACCAGCGCCGCCAGTGCTTCGCCTTCCACTTCCTCGGAGATAATCACCAGCGGAGCGCTCATGTGAGCGACTTTTTCCAGCAGCGGAAGCAGCTCCCGCAGATTGCTGATTTTCTTTTCATGCAGCAGGATATAAGCGTCTTCGAGAACCGCCTCGAGCGTATCCGGGTTGGTCATAAAGTAGGGCGATTGATACCCTTTGTCAAACTGCATCCCCTCAACCACGGTCAGCTCGGTTTCCATGCCCTTGCCTTCTTCGACTTCAATGACGCCTTCTTTGCCGACTTTGTCCATCGCGTCGGCCAGAATCTGTCCGATCTCCGGATTGTTGTTGGCGCTGATGGCGGCGACTTTGGCGATGTCGTCGTGGCCTTTGACGGGTTTGGCCGCATCATTGATAAAGTCGGTAACCACCTCGGCCGCCTTGGTGATGCCGCGCTGCAGGGCAACGGGATTGACGCCGGCAGTCACATATTTCAGTCCCTCGTTGTAAATCGCCTCAGCCAGCACGGTTGCCGTCGTCGTGCCGTCGCCGACCCGATCGCTGGTCTTGCTGGCCACCTGATTGACCATCTTGGCGCCGATGTTCTTGAACGCATCGGGCAGCTCAATTTCTTTACTAACCGACACGCCGTCTTTGGTGATTTTCGGCGAGCCGAAGCTCTTGTGCAGCAGCACATTGCGCCCGGTCGGCCCCATCGTCACCTTGACGGCGTTGGCCAGTTGGCCCAGCCCGTCTTTCAGATGCGCCCGAGCGGTTTCCTGAAACATCATTTGTTTTGCCATAAGTATTAGTCCTCCCGACTGTTCAGTCGTTGGTTGTTCTTAAAACCGGTTACTTTTCCACGATACCGAGTACTTCGCTTTCGCGGAGTATCTTGTAATCCTCGCCGTCGATTTCGATGTCGCTGCCGCTGTATTTGCCGTACAGGACCACGTCATTCTTTTTGACGTTCATTGCGGCCCGGTTGCCGTTGTCCAGCAGTTTGCCGGAGCCGACGGCGATGACGGTTCCCATCAGCGGTTTTTCGCGGGCGGTATCCGGCAGGACGATCCCCCCGGCGGTTTTTTCTTCGGCTTCCTGCGGCTTGACAACAATGCGATCTTCAAGAGGTACCAGTTTCATCGTTTATTCTCCTGTCAATGAGTTTTTCTTTTCGTTTGTTTATGGTTGCGTCGTACGCTGTGCAATTACATCATATCCATATCATCCATACCGTTCATGTCGCCGGGCATTGGGCCTGCGTCTTTGTCTTTGGGTTTTTCGGCGACCACGCAGTCGGTCGTCAGCAGCAGCCCCGCCACGGACGCGGCGTTCTGCAGGGCGATGCGGGGCACTTTCACCGGATCGATGACGCCGGACTCGAAAAGATCTTCGTATTTATCCTTGTCGGCGTTGTAGCCGAAACCGTCTTTGCCCTGAGCGACTTTGTTGACGACGATATGGCCGACCGCGCCGGCGTTTTCCGCAATTGTATAGCAGGGCATACGCAGGGCGTTTGCAATGATGTTCGCGCCGGTTTTTTCGTCGCCGGACAGCTTCAGCGACTTGACGGCCTCAATGCAGCGCACCAGTGCGACGCCTCCGCCGGCAACGATACCTTCATCAATAGCCGCACGGGTGGCGTGCAGGGCGTCTTCGATGCGGGCTTTCTTTTCTTTCATTTCCGCCTCGCTGGCAGCCCCGACATTGATGCGTGCCACGCCGCCGGTCAGCTTGGCCAGGCGTTCCTGCAGCTTTTCGCGATCATAGTCGCTGGTGGTGATTTCGATTTCGCTGCGAATCTGGGCGATTCGACCCTGAATGGCCTCGTGTGAACCGGCGCCTTCAATAATGGTGGTATTGTCGTTGTCGATATTGACCTTCTTGGCCTGGCCGAGCTGGGAGACGCTGACCTTGTCCAGCTCGATGCCCAAATCCTTAAAGATCGGCTCAGCCCCGGTCAAGATGGCAATGTCTTCAAGCATGGCCTTGCGGCGATCACCGTAACCGGGAGCCTTGACCGCAGCAACCTGAAGGATGCCGCGCAGCTTGTTGACCACCAAGGTCGCCAGTGCTTCGCCTTCGACGTCTTCGGCAATGATCAGCAGCGGCCGCTTGCTCTTGGCTACCGCTTCAAGCAGTGGAACCAGCTTGGTTACATTGCTGATCTTTTCTTCAAAGACCAGGATGAACGGCTTTTCCAGTTCGCAGACCATGGCGTCCTGATTGGTCACAAAATGCGGCGACAGATACCCTCTGTCAAACTGCATCCCTTCGACGTAATCGACGGTGGTATCCAGACTCTTGCCTTCTTCAACAGTGATTACGCCGTCTTTGCCGACCTTCATAAAGGCCTCGGCCATTTTCTTGCCAATATCAAAGTCGTTGTTGGCGCTGATGGCGGCGACATTGACAATGCTGTCTTTTTTGCTGATATCGACCGGCTTGGCCAGTGTCGTCAGCTTGTCAACCGCGGCGGCGACGGCCTTTTGAATGCCGCGATTCAGACTCATCGCATCGGCGCCGGCGGCCAGATTCTTAAAGGCCTCTTTGAACAGCGCCTCGGCCAGCACCGTGGCGGTGGTCGTCCCGTCGCCGGCGATTTTGGAGGTCTTGCTGGCCGCTTCGCGAACGAGTTTGGCGCCCATATTTTCGGCTTTGTCCAGCAGTTCGATTTCTTCGGCCACGGTCACGCCGTCCTTGGTCACCGTCGGTCCTCCCCATCCTTTGTCAATGATGGCGCAGCGGCCGCGCGGGCCGAGGGTCGATTTGACCGCAGAGGACAGCTTTTCCACCCCGGCCAGTAAGGCGCTGCGGGCATCGCTTTCAAACGCTAAATTTTTTGCTGCCATAGTTGTCGCTTCTCCTCATATTTAGGTTTCGTTACATCTTTTATGAGTCCGTTTTTATACACCGTCTCTACACAGGGACTTATGTTATGCAAAAAAGATACCAGATGGATGACAAGGTTATCGACAATGCGTCTAAGTATTTTTTTTGAATAAACTTATATATTATTCAAAGGGCCGTTAAATGGACAGACAAACTCTTTGCCTGCCAAGATTCGACGTCTGTTCGGATCACGAACACGCCATCTTGGCAGGCGGCTTGCCGGCGATGGGGATACCGCAAAAGTCTGTAACGAGGGCGGCTGTCGTTTATTGGGCCAGATTCGCGGCCGCAAATTCCCAGTTCAGCAGTTTGTCGATGACCTCGGCCACATGGTCGCCGCGTCGATTCTGATAATCCAGATAATAGGCGTGTTCCCAGACGTCAATGGTCAGCAGCGGTTTCAATCCGCCGGTCAGCGGCATCTCGGCGTTGGCTGTCTTGACGACTTTCAGCCGGTCTCCGTCGGCCGCCAGCCAGGCCCAGCCGCTGGCAAACTGGGTTACCGCCGCGTTGGCCAATTGTTGCTTGCACGCCTCAAGACTGCCGAAGCTGGCTTCAATTTTCGCACGCAGCGCGGCCGGAACCTTGCCGCCGCCCGGCTTGAGGCAATGCCAGTAAAAGGTATGATTCCATACTTGAGCCGCATTGTTGAACAGGCCGCTCTTGTCGGGATCGCCTGCGGTCTGAACAATGATCTGTTCCAGCGGCATGGACGCATACGGTGTGTTTTCAACGAGTTTGTTCAGGTTGTTTACGTAGCCGCGATGGTGTTTGTCGTAATTACGTTTTTTTGGATTTATTGAGCAAACTCGGCAATTTTACTGAATCCGACTTGAGAAACCAAAATGGAAAGGTATAATGCGGGCTTGTGAGTTTAGAAAAACTTATCCTTTAATGAATTATATTTATGCTTGTAATCATTGATTATGGCGCAGGAAATATCCGGAGTGTAATTAACGCCTTCCGGTTTATTGGTTCGGATGTTCGGATAAGCTGTGATCCGGCCGATTTCCGCCAAGCCGAGGGGCTGATATTGCCGGGGGTCGGCGCCAGCGGCTATGCGATGCGAAAACTGGCGCCGTTTGCCGAGAAAATCTGCAACGAGGTGCGGGCCGGTAAACCGCTGTTGGGCATTTGCCTTGGATTCCAGTTGTTGTTTGATGAAAGCCACGAGTTGGGCGTCACCCGATGCCTGGGGCTGATCGGCGGCCGGGTCATTCCGATTCCGCAAGGGCGAACGATACCGCATATGGGCTGGAATTATGTCGAAGCGCCGGATACGATGCGGTTGATGAACGGCCTGAAGCCCGGCCGGCATTTTGCATTCGTCCACTCCTACTATGCAGAGGTTGCCGACGCAGATGCGATTGTGGCGCGGGTCGAATACGAACAACTGACCATGGCCGCGGCCATCGAAAAGGGCAACCTGTTCGGCTGCCAGTTTCATCCGGAAAAAAGCGGTGATGACGGCCTGCAAATGCTCCGTAACTTCGTTGAAATATGCAGGGAGAGACGCTGATGCTGACCAAACGCATTATTCCGTGTCTGGACGTCAAAGACAATCGCGTCGTCAAAGGCGTTAACTTCCTGAATCTGCGCGACGCCGGCGATCCGGTTGAATTGGGCGCCCGTTACAGCGAGCAAGGAGCCGATGAATTGGTCTTTCTGGATATCACCGCTACGATTCGCTCAAAAAAAACCATCGTTGAAATGGTGGAGCGGGTGGCCGAGCGGATTTTTATCCCTTTTACTGTCGGCGGCGGCATTTCCACCGCCGATCAGATCGGGTTGCTGCTTCGCAGCGGGGCGGATAAGTGTTCCATCAATACCGCTGCCGTGCAGAATCCCGATTTGATTCGTGAGTCTGCCGAGCGTTTCGGCAGTCAGTGTGTGGTGCTGGCCATTGACGCCCGCCGCAAAAAAGACCAGGCCCACAAGTGGGTTGTAACCGTCAAGGCCGGTTCAGAGCCGACGGAGTTGGACGCGGTCCAGTGGGCACAGCGGGCACAAGAGCTTGGAGCCGGTGAGATTTTGCTGACCAGTATGGATGCCGACGGCACGCAGGCCGGCTATGACATCGAATTGACTCGTGCGGTGGCCGAGGCGGTCGATATCCCCGTCATCGCCTCCGGCGGCGCGGGAACACTCCAGTCGCTGCTGGACGTACTGCAGCACGGCCAGGCCGACGCCGTTTTGGCGGCATCAATTTTTCATTATGGCACTTACTCCATCGCTCAGACCAAAGAATTCCTTGCACGGCACGGCGTGCCGGTTCGACCGGTTTGAACGCCGTTGTGTGTGCTGCGTACTAATGAGCACTTTCCAGCAGGAAGGGATTGTGGCGTTTTTCTGTGCGGATCGTTGTTGCAGGTCCGTGCCCGGGATAGACGCGAGTCGGATCCGGTAAAATCAGCAGTTTATGCTTGATGCGGTCGATCAGCAGGTCGTGATTGCCTCCGGGAAAGTCCCATCGTCCAACCGAGCCGGCAAACAAGGTATCGCCGCAAAAAAGCACTTCTTCATCGGAATGATACAGACAAATTCCCCCCGGTGTATGGCCGGGCGTATGAATGATCTCAAACCGCAAGCCCGCGGCTTCAAAATAGCGCTGGCTGTTAAAGCGAATTTCCGCCGGTCGCGCCTGGACCATGACCTCGGCCAGTACTGACAGATTTTTGGCCGGATCCGTCAGCATTGCAGCGTCCTCGTCGGAAATGGCAACTCCGACCGCCGGCCAGTGCTGACGAACCGTCTCGACGCCGCCGATGTGGTCGGCGTGGCCGTGGGTCAAAACGACAACCTCCGGCGTCAGGTTATTTCGCCGCAAAAAATGAACCAAGGGCTCAGGGTTCAGTCCCGGATCAATCAGCAGACACGTGCTTGCCTTTTCATCGGTACGCACGCAATAGCAATTCGCTTCAAGGTCCCCTAACACAATGGTATCAATTTTCATAAACGACTCCCGTGCAATATCATCCTGACCGTTCGACCAATGTAACAGAAAACGGCGCTTTGCGAAAGCAGTTTTTAACGCAAAAAGGAGTCGAAAATGAGACGACA
>DSDR01000091.1 GCA_011048645.1 Phycisphaerales bacterium | reverse complement strand
TGCTCCAGCATCACGCGCCGCTGCTCAGCCAAAGGCGGCCCGACCGGTGTGGGCCGGCCCTGCCGGCGGGCCAGCAGTTCGCTGAAGATCCACGGATTGCCGATGGCCCCGCGGGCAATGAGGGCGCCGTCGATACCGGTTTCCGTCAATCGCTCAAAGGCGGTATCGGCGCTGAAGATGTCCCCGCTGCCAAACACCGTCAGGTTCGGAAACCGTCGTTTGACCTCGGCGATCCGCGTCCAGTCGGCCTTGCCGCGATATTTTTGATCGACGGTTCGACCGTGAACGGCCAGCATATCGACGCCTTCCTCAGCGGCCGCGGCACAAATCGCCCAAAAATCGTCCTCGGCCGCTTCACTGCGGTCAAACCCGATACGAATCTTCATTAAAACCGGACAGGACACCGCATCGCGCGTCTGCCGAATGGCCTGACGCACCAATGCCGGCTTTTGCATCAGAAAACCGCCGCGCTGGCGCCGAAGCACCTTCAAAACCGGACAGGCAAAGTTCAAATCAATCATATCATAGCCGAGCCGCTCAAACACCGCCGCCGCCGCGGCCAGGGTCTGCGGGTCATCGCCGAGAATTTGCGCCGCGACCGGATGCTCATCGTCGTGCGGGTGAAACTTCGGCTGACGAATCGCCTTCGGATGCAGCGCGATACGATCCAGCATCACCCCCGTCAATGTCAGCGGACAGCCGAACCGCCGGGCGAGCTTGCGCATCGGATAATCCGTATAGCCGGCCAAAGCCGCCTGCACGAACGGCATCGTCAGTTCCACATCTCCAATCTTCATTGCATCGTCCTGAATTCATATCATTCACATGAAAGCAGGCTATCATAACGCCCGACGCCCCGAGTTGAAAAGGGAAAACATCGATCCACATGCGCCGCCGGAATATCCGTCCAACAAAGCAAACTTTACACAATGGGTTTGTTTTGTCGATATCAAGATTTTCAAGACTTGATTTTTCCTCGCTCTTGCCGTATTGTGCAACCATGCGAATCCCGATAACCAAATACGGCCTGCCGCAGGCGGCGCTCTATCCGGCGATCATCCTGACCGCGATGGTGTTGTATGCCGTTCTTTTTCGGCTGGTCATCAAGCCGCACTGCCAGTGCGCTGTGCTGGGCCATATCACCCTGTGGCTGCCGGAGCTGCTGCTGTTTATTGTGTTGGTCTGGGTGCTGGCGTTTTTTCGCGACCCGCTGCGCCGGGTTCCGGACGACCCGTTGACCCTGCTTTCGCCGGCTGACGGAACCATCGCCGCCGTAGAGATATTGGACCGATGCGACGGCTTCGACGGGCCGGTATTGCGGATTGAAATCTTTTTGAGCATCTTCAATGTCCACATCAACCGAATGCCGTGTCGGGTTCGCATCGGGAAAATTCACTACAAACCGGGGCGATTTCTCGACGCCAGAAGCCCCGAATGCAGCAAGATCAATGAGGCCAATGAGATTGAAATGTTTCGTCTGGACGAGCCGAACGATCGCCTGCTGGTGCGGCAGATTTCCGGCGCCATCGCCCGGCGGATCGTCTGTCAGGCCAAAACCGACGAGATATGCCAAGCCGGTCAGCGTTTTGGAATGATCAAGTTCGGCTCGTGTACGGAACTGTATGCCCCGGCCCGCCCGTCGCTGCAATGTCGGGTTCAAAAGGGCGACAAAGTCAAAGCCGGTTTAACCGTGTTGGGACGCTATGAACATTCATCCGAAAACAAATGACAGCAAAGTCATCCCGCATCGCCGGTTTATGCGGCAGATGCGAAGGGGACGACTCAAAACCATCGCCATTCTGCCGTCATTGATCACCCTGGTCAACGGCATTGCGGGGTTTGCCGCCATCGGACTGGCCGCCAAGGGGCCGAATTCTTTTGCACTGGCCGGATACGCCATCTTCATTGCAATGATCGCCGATATGCTCGATGGGCGCGTCGCGCGAATGAGCCACTCGACCTCCAGTTTCGGCGGCCAGCTTGACAGCCTGTGCGATATGCTCAGCTTCGGCGCAGCGCCGGCGTTTCTGGTGCTGAATCTGATGCTGCATTATCACGGCCAACTGGTCGGCTCGGCCGAGCCGTTCTTCGGCGATTTCTTCGAGCGGTTCATCTGGCTTGGCTGCGTAACGTTTTTGTGCTGCTGCGCGATTCGACTGGCGCGATTCAACGTCGAAAACACCGAGGACGAAACCGCCCACCTGAGCTTTACCGGGCTGCCCAGCCCCGCCGCAGCCGGCGTACTGGCCAGCCTGGTGGTGTTTTTTCAGCACATCCTTTACGATGCGGCTTCCGAAACCGCGCTGTTTACCGTGCTGCGATGGACGATTCTCTATATCCTGCCGTTTGTCACCATCGGCGCCGGCGTCCTGATGGTCAGCCGCATTCGCTATCCCCACGTGGTCAATCAATACCTGCGCGGACGAAAGCCCATTACCTATCTGGCCTGGACGGGCGTGATCGTCGGGATGATTTTTTTGTGCGGATTGCAACTGGCGCTGGTGATTTCATTCGGCGGCTTTGCCCTCAGCGGACTGATACGCTGGTTCTGGCTGCATCTGCTCAGACGCCGCCTGATGACAATCAAAAAACAGGCCGCAGGTACATCCGAAAATGAACCCGCCGCTCCCTGAGTTCAACCGCCTCCAAGAGTTCGTAAAAAGCTCAGGCACCTTTTTTGATGCCACCGCCAAAAGTATTGCTTATGCGGCAGTGCGAAGCGGTGGCATCTTATCTGGTTATATCAAAAAATACCCATTATCTTTGAAAATGTTGTCAATTCAGGATTTTGTTTACATACCATAATCAGAGCATTTACTGAATGTTTCAATCTGGACAGAAAGAATGAGGCATTATATGTCCAAAAAAGATGAGTTTGTCGGCTATTTTATTAAATATCAACAGCATCTGTTTAACTTTATACTGACGTTGGTGCCTAATTACTCAGATGCGGAGGATATTTTGCAAAAATCAGCCAGCATTATGTGGGATAAATTTGACACCTTTGACAGCAGCACACTTTTTTTGACGTGGGCGCGGAAAATTGTCAGATTTAATATATCCAATTACTACAGAACAAAAAAGAACGAGTACCGGCTTGATGATGATCTCCTTGAGCGTCTGTGTTCGGTTCACCAAGAGGCGTCTGTGTATTTCGAAGAGCAACGCGCGGCATTGAAAATTTGCATGAGCAAACTCGACCGAACAGATCGACATTTATTGGAGTTGCGGTATTATCAGCGTGTTTCGGTACAGGACATCGCCCGAAAATTGAATAAGCCGGCCCATTTGCTTTATCGGCGGATTTCTATGATTTTTGTTTCGCTGCAACGCTGTATAACACGCGCGATGATGTCAGGGGACGTGGTATGAATTCGCTTGATGTGAGGCAACTCTACAACTTGATTACCGCTTCGGTTGAAGGAGATATTACGCCGGAGCAGTTTATGCAATTGAAGGAATTGCTTTGCACTCACCCTCAGGCGGTGCGCTATTATGTGGATTATATATCCATCCTGTGCCACATTCGCTCGAGTGATTCCGTTGATCAGATGACCGATTCGGATGCGTTTGATGAGGCGTTTTGGGAACTGCTTTTGCAGCATGAAAACACGGCGCCGGCCATTGATCTGCCGCGGTCGTGTACGCCGCCGGAACCAGCGATTGTCAGTTCGGCGGATCGGCCGACCGGCCAACGCCGCATTTCAAAATCGTCCATTATTTCTTTGATCGTATCGACTGCGGCGATCTTGTTTCTTGTTTTATTTGCGCGGTTTGCGCCGCCCAAGTCGGGGATTTCGGTCGCCACGCTGAAAGACAGCCTGAACGCCAAATGGGCCGATCCGCCACAGTCGATGCGTCATGGAACACGACTGCAGACCGGCTCGGAGATGCTGCTGCTTCGGGAAGGGCTTGCGACCCTGGCCTTTGATAATGATGCGACGGTTGTGCTGGAAGGGCCGGCAGAATTTCAAATTCTGACCAGTGATCAAATCAACCTCAATTACGGACGGATTTACGCCATTATCCCGCCGCAGGCCTATGGTTTTCTGGTCAATACGCCGACCGCCAAGATCATTGATTTGGGGACGGAGTTCGGCGTTCAGCAGGATATGCACGGAAACACGGAACTGCATGTTGTTCGCGGCAAGACAAGCCTTGTTTCAGGGGTTCGCGGCAGCCGGATCAATGTCTATGTGGAGGCAGGAGACGCCAAGCGACTGGACGCCCGCGTCGGACAGCTCGAAGACATCGTCTGTGACGCCACGCTGTTTGCCCGCCATATCGATTCTGACACACAATTTGTTTGGCGAGGTCAGAACAAGCTGGATCTGGCCGATATCGTCGGCGGCGGCAACGGATTCGGGACAGGACAACTCGATACGGGAATCAATCCGACCTCCAGCAGGCCGGCGTCGGTACTTCTTGAGACACAATCTGCACCCAATGACTTTCGTCCGGTGTTATTTAATCCTTATATTGACGGGGTTTTTATTCCGGACGGACGGACGCCGCAGATTATCAGTACCGAGGGACATCTGTTTGAAGCCTGTCCGCCCACCAGCGGTCATTGCTTTAACAATGTTCTCAATGCGGTTAGACTTTATGATTTTCAGGCCTTTCGGGGCATGCCGCAGCCAAGCGGCCCCAGTGCGTTCAAGTGTTTACTGCTGCATGCCAATATCGGCGTTACCTATGACCTTCAGGCCTTGCGAGCGCTCTTGCCGGACGCCAATTTTGTTCGTTTTGTATCCCGATTCGGCATTGAAAAAGAAGCAATGCGTCCTGCACTGAGCAATGCTGATTTCTGGATATTGGTCGATGGTCGGCTGCAATACAAGAAAACTCAAGTGGGATGGGGGGAATTTTATGATATTGAGCTGCCGCTTTCCGAGCAGAATCGTTTTTTGACTCTTGTCGTGACCGATGGTCAGGATCCCAATGAGCGTTTTTATGAGAACCGGGACTATCCGCCGATTGACAGCGATTGGGGGATGTTTGTTGATCCGGTTCTGATTTTGGAATCGAAATGAAGATAAATGGCAAAAATCCAATTGTTCGATCAATCGAAGAAAGGAGGTTGACGTCAAAGACATTAAAATGTGGAGTAAAGTATGATCCGTAGGAAGTGGTTGTTTGTGTAGGGATACATTAAATGTGGTGGGTATTTACCCGAAACTTAAATTTTGTGGAGGTCTGAAAGATGAAAAGAGTATTAGTTTTATCAATGGTGGTTGCGTTGGCCACAGTCGTACAGGCGGTTGACATCTCATCGTCGTTCACTAACCTGGATTTTGACAGCGGAATTACTCATATTGCCACTGGATTTGATAATCCGAATGCAGATATCATTGGCTGGAGCGACTATCCTGCCCATCCTTTGAATGACGCAGGGGTTGAAGGACCAAGTGCCTGGTGGCTTCCTGATGATTACGCTTATGGGCAGGCGGCCTTTATGAGTCCCGGCGACGGCGCCTACAACATGAGCAATTACGTCATTCAGTCCGGTGATATATTTACCATTAGCTATTTGGCCGGCGTGTGGGGTTGGCAGGGTAGCGGAGACGGGAGAGGTGAGTGGACGGCCACCTTGTTCTATGACGATCCCGCCAATGTAATCGGAAGTTACGTACAGGACTTTGTCTGGGTTTCGTTGGGTGATGGGGTCTGGTATTCTGACCCTGTTGGAATCACAGCAACGCCTGAATCGGTCGGTGGTACACTCGGCATTCTTTTCCAGAATACGACGGGTGACAAGATCGCACAGATCGATGAAATTAGCGTTAGCGTCATTCCGGAGCCGGCGTCGCTGGTTCTGCTGAGTCTGGGTTCTGTGGCCCTGCTAAGAAAACGCAAATAACGTTGCGCACATGTTGGTTGGTTTCCATCCGTTCTAATTCTGCTGATGGCGCTGCTTTACGGCCATCAGCAGAATGGTCGGTCAATACGGCTGATACACAAGAGATGTAAACTCTTGACTATTAATCTATTATTACTTTTAGAGTTAAGGAGACCCAAAATGAGAAAGGTAACTTTATTGTTCGTCATGATGGTTCTCATGCTGTTGGCCGCGTCCGGCCGTGCGGCGGTCTTGTATGAGAACGATTATAACGACCAAACTCCGGGCGCCGGCGCCGGCGGCTGGAACTGGACCGGCGGGGCGGTTACCGCGCATCAAGCAGTGTATGAAGAGGTTAACGGAAATATCGTCATTCGGCATACCGGCACGGTCAATAACAGCGGCGATTCAGCCCAGGACAGCCGATTTGGGTCCAAGTGGGACATTACGCTGACCGGAAACACCAGCGCCGATCCGGCGGATTATACCATTTCATTTGACTTACGCAATGTCTCGGGTGACTGGGACCCCATTCCGTTGGAACTCTTTGTCGTTACCACACCCGCAGCAGGCGGAGATGACAATGGACATGGTTTTCCCACGGTGGAGCTTGCTCAAGCAGACGGTTGGGTTCGTGTGGAATTCAACCTGGCGGACTTCACCAAAAACTGGTGGCAAGGCACCGACTGGGACTTGACCCAGTCTCGGTGGTCGCTTGAGGTGGGGATGCCGTGGCCGGGTCTGTCTGTGCCCGCCGGGGAGTCATGGACCCAAGTGTGGGAAATGGACAATCTCAAGATTATTATGGGTTCGGACATAGAGCCTCACGACCCGGTGGTCTTGCCGGACAATGACGACGGAACGGTTGGGACGCTGATCTCACAGGCAGAGACCGAGGTAACGCTGGGTTGGATGGCCGGAGGCGATCCGAATACTGCAAGGGAATATCCCGTGAACCCCGATACCCTCGGATATTACATTTATCTTTCGCTCGGCGGCGAGGATGACCCCAACTTGTATCCGCTGGATTATGTTGAGCAGGTCCACGCTGAAGATCCCTATGAGACCGATCCGTACAATGAGTATGGACCGATCCTCCTGGGTCAGTCGACAACGTACTACTGGCAGATCGAGCAGGCGATGGACGACGGAACCGGAAATCCTTATGGCGCCGGCGATCCCAATAATATCATCGGGCCTGTCTGGAGCTTTACCACCGTTGGCGCTACGCCTCGGATTCTTTCCGGCCCGGAACATGCGGTGGCCGATTTTGACGGCAACGCATCGTTCAGCGTAACCACGGGCGCTGTGGCGACCGATTTCCGATGGTTTAAGGTCGGCGATCCGGATACCCAGTTGGCTGACGGCGGCATCTATTCCGGCACGCAAACCAATACGCTGGTCATTACCGGTGCCACCGTTGCAGACGAAGGCGAGTTTTACTGTATCGCTTATAACGGGGATCCGGATGACGAGGGCATTGCTTCACTTCCTTCACCTGCCGCCATATTGTGGTATCCGCGTTTGATGAGCCATTATCCGTTTGAGGTGATGTCCGACGAAGAGGGTGTTTATGTGACGCCGGATATCGTCAGCGGTTTGGATGCGGCGATGATGAGCGACGACACCGGTGAAGACGTCCCCGTTCTGGACGCCGGCATGCCGGAGCTGGACGGTGCGTATGCGTTGAAGTTTGATAATCCGCAAGGGGATGATCCGAATACGGCGGATGCCCAGTTTGCCCAGCTTCCGGCCGGGGTTGCAGATTACAAGGATATCACCATCAGCCTGTGGATTTATCCCGAGAGCCTGCCCGGCTGGGCGCGTGTTCTGGATTTCGGTACCGGTACAGACAATTACCTGTTCCTGACCGCCGATGCCGGTTGGGGGGTGATGCGGTTTGCCATACGCACCCCCGACGTTGATGAGCAGCTGCTTGAGGCCGGGGCGCTGACCGCCGGCGAATGGCATTATGTCACGGTAACGATCACCGGCGATACAGGGCGGTTGTACCACAACGGTGAATTGGTCGCCACCAATACCGGGATGACCCTTGATCCGATTGATGTGGCTGCCGAGTTGAACTACCTGGGCAAGAGTCAGTGGCCTGACCCCTACTTCAACGGTCGGATTGACGATTTGAAGATTTACAACTATGCCCGCACGACCGAACAAATCGCACAGGATTATCTGGCGGTTCGCGGCGACTGGGTGTGCAACTATGAGTTGTATGATCTTCCGTTTGATTTCGATGGCGACTGCATGGTCGGCCTGGCTGATTTTGCGATATTTGCAGAGACATGGCTGGATCACTATCGCATCTATCCTGAATAAGGCAGACATTGTCTGAAGTTCAAATGGTTTCCGGGCGTGGAGTCAGACGCCCGGAAACCTTGCATTTGTATGTCCGATTCATCTGGAATCAACCGCGAAATTTTTTGTCCATCACCCCAAAAAAAATCAAAATATACGGCTAAATAGGTCAAATTGCGCCTTTACATAACAGGGACTGTCTTTTTGGATTGGGATAAGCAAAGGGATATGAACGCGCAGCCGAAGATGAAAGAAAAGAGTCGAAATTCTGAATTTGTAGAATTGTTGACACCTAATTACTACAAAATCCATAGTTATATTCAATCTATGGTTCCTAATAAAACGGATGCGGAAGATATTCTTCAGACGTCCATTACCTACATGCTTGAACATTTTGAGGATTATAAACCGGGAACCCAATTTCTTGCATGGGCGATTACCATCTCCAAATACCATATCTTTACCTATCGTAAAAAACAAAAACGTTCGATTGTCCATTTCAGTGAAGAAGCCATCCGGCTTCTCGAAGTGGAACAGCAGCGATTGTCTGATGAAATGGATGTTCGGTTGGATATTTTGGCTCAATGTATGAAGAAACTGCACAGAGTCGATCTGGCCTTTCTCAATAAGCGGTTTACTCGCCGGATGTCTGTCGTCGATATGGCGTCCGATTTCGGAATGTCGGTTCATATGGCTTATAAACGACTCGCTCGCATCAAAACCCTTTTGCTGCGATGTATCGATAAAACGATGGATACCGGAGACGTATCGTGAAACCAGCCAAAAATGAATTTCA
>DSDR01000262.1 GCA_011048645.1 Phycisphaerales bacterium | reverse complement strand
GACGCGGCGTGTGCGAAGATCGGCCGTCCGATTCAGATTATGGAGGTGTGCGGCACGCATACGGTGGCGATTTTTCGGCACGGCATTCGGTCGCTGCTGCCGAGGTCGCTGAAGCTGCTGTCGGGGCCGGGCTGTCCGGTGTGTGTGACCGATCAGGGGCTGATCGACGCCGTGGTTGAGTTGGCCCAGCGCGACGACTGCCTTATCGCGACCTATGGCGATATGATTCGCGTGCCGGGCACAAACGGCTCACTGGAGACGCTGCACCGCTCGAATATCAAGGTCGTATTCAGTTCCGACAACGCCCTGGCTCTGGCCCGAAAACATCCGAACAAGACGGTGGTATTTGTGGCGGTGGGTTTTGAGACGACCACGCCGGCCACGGCGGTGGCCATCGAGCAGGCGCAACACGAAGGGCTGGACAATTTCTGCGTTCTGTGCGGCCACAAGATCGTCGTGCCGGCCATGGCAGCGCTGCTGGGCAGCCGCAACGACAAGATCGACGCCTTTCTGTGTCCCGGCCATGTCAGCGTGATCATCGGCTCGGAGGCCTATCGCCCGATCGCCGAAGAATTCAAGCGGCCGTGCGTGGTAGCCGGCTTTGAGGCCGGTCAGATTCTTGAAGGCATCGCCCGCATCTGCGGCCAGCTTGCCGACGGACGCCCGCAGGTCGATTCGGTTTATCAGGCGGTGGTTACGCCGAAGGGCAACTCCGTCGCATTGCGGCTGATGGATACGTATTTTGAGACGTGGGACGGGCCGTGGCGCGGGCTGGGGGTTATTCCGGGCGCTTCGCTGCGATTGAAAGAGGCCTATCATCCATTTGACGCGCTCAAGCGGTTCGGCCTGACCGAAACGCCGACCCCGGAGCCGGCCGGCTGCCGATGCGGCGACGTGCTGTGCGGCCTGCTCGATCCGCCGCAATGCGCCCTGTTCGGCAAAACCTGCACCCCCGACACGCCCGTCGGACCCTGTATGGTCAGCACCGAGGGGGCGTGTGCGGCCTGGTACAAATACGGTAAAAAAGTGTAACCACAGAGGACACGAAGAGCACGGAAAAAAACATAATAAAAAAACTTCGTGTCTTTCGTGAACGTCGTGGTTAAAAAAACAATTTGAAAGAGGCTCTATGACTGAAAATAAAAAAGTCATGCTGGCGCACGGCGGCGGCGGACGGCTGATGAACGAATTAATCGGCAAACTCATCGTGCCGCGGTTTGCCAACGCCGCCCTGGGACAACTGAAAGACTCAGCCGAGCTGAACATCCCCGCCGAGACCCTCTGCTTTACGACCGACAGCTTTGTCGTCAAGCCGCTGGTCTTCAATGGCGGCGACATCGGCAAGCTGGCCGTGTGCGGCACGATCAACGATCTGGCCGTGGTCGGCGCCAAGCCGGCGGCGCTGAGTTTGTCGCTGATTATCGAAGAGGGCTTTGATATGGGGCTGCTCGAAGCGCTGCTGGATAGCGCCGCCTGCACCGCCCAGCGCGCCGGCGTGCCCATCGTCACCGGCGATACCAAAGTCGTCGAGAAAGGCGCCGCCGACGGCATCTACATCAACACCGCCGGCATCGGCGCCAAACTGGACGGCGCGGAGGTGGGCTTTGAGCGGATCTGTGTGGGCGATCAAGTCATCGTCACCGGCACGCTGGGCGACCACGGCATGACGATTATGTCGCAGCGTGAGGGGCTGGAGTTTACCTCATCGCTGGAAAGCGATTGTGCGGCGTTGAACGGGCTGGCCGAGCTGCTGTTCGAAAAATTCGGACGGGACGTCAAGTTTATGCGCGATCCGACGCGCGGCGGGTTGGCGGCGGTAGCCAATGAAATCGTTCAGCACGTCGGCTTACCGATGGAGCTGGATGAAGCGGCGATTCCCATCGACCGCACGGTTCAGGCCGCGGCCGATATGCTCGGACTGGATGTGCTGAACATCGCCAACGAAGGGCGGATCGTCGCCCTTGTGGCCGAGGACGCGGCCGAGCGATTCATCGCCATCTGCCGCACCCATCCGCTGGGCCGACACGCCGCGATCATCGGATCGGTCGTCTCCGGCACCGAGCCGCTGGTCGAACTGAAGACCAAAGCCGGCGGGCGGCGGGTGGTGCAGATGCCTTATGGACGCGAATTGCCGAGGATTTGCTGATGCACGAGATGGCGGTAGCCGAAAGCATTTTGCAGACGATTACGGAACAGGCCGAGCGGCTCGGCGGCGCGCGTCCGGCGGCGGCGCGGATCTCCTGCGGCCAGTTCAATGCGATCAACGATGAGACGATGCGGTTTGCCTTTGAGAGCATCAGTCGGGGCACGCCGTGCGAAGGCATGCGGCTGGAGATTCGCCATATCCCGCTGCAGGCAAAGTGCACCCATTGCCAAACCGTCTTTGCGTTTGATGTGTATCGTCCGACGTGCCCGACGTGCGGGAGCGCCCATTTTGATTTTCAGCCCGACGCCCCGCTGCTGCTGGAAGACATCGAATTCGAAGACCCCGACATATCCCCATAGGAGCCGTAAAAAATCATTTGACTGTTCTTTCACTACGAAGTACACGAAGATCACGAAGGAAATCCTTTTTATTTCACTATAAACTTCGTGTTTCTTCGTGCCCTTCGTGGTTCAATGATTTGTTAATCAGTCATTTTATTACTTTACGATCTCTTACATACCTACATTCTTACAGCGCACGCCGACGACGCAGCCAGCCGATCACGCTCGTACCAATCCCCGCCAGCAAAACCGCACCCGGTGCGGGAACGACACTGGCCGACGACATCACAAGCGTATCCTGCCCGGTCAGGCCGGGACCGGCTGTGTTGCTAAGGACTTTTAACTTGCCCTCTTCCAATTTGATGTCAAAGGTACGTTGAACCTCTCTGTTGACACCGTACCATTGAATCGCAAGCTGGTAGGTGTCCTGCGAGCTGCCGTTTAAGTGCAGGTCAAAATCAAATGAGATAGATTCGTGAAGCCCTTCGGCGGAATAGGCAATGACCGCGCTGCCGTCGTTGTAGATCTGGTCCCAATCCTCGAAAATAGTGCCGCCAGCACGATGAAAATTACTGATTCCGATTGGCTGGACAAAAGAACCGCCATCGACGATCAGGATTTGAAAGTAATGATTGGGTCCTGTCGCGTTCGCTCCCGTCGAACCTCCCGTCGAACCGGCATAGCCGGACCACGTCCAGGTTTCAGCCGCCCATACGGGCGCAACGAGGGCGCACATCAATACAAGGAGTGTTTGCTTCTTCACGTTTCCTTCCTTTCGAACACAGTGAGTCTAATCTATTACTTTTTTACATTGCAGCACAATGACATCATAGAACCATTCCGCCCCCGCGCCGCGGGGAACAGCGACGCGGGAGACGGAATAACACAAATTGATTAGGTTGCAGCGCCGCTCATCATCGGGCGCCCTCACGCTGCCGCGCTGTTGCGCCGCGCTGCGGCGGGCCTACATACCTACATCCTTACATACCTACAGACCAAATCTTACAGCGCACGCCGACGACGCAGCCAGCCGACCAGGCTTGTACCAATCCCCGCCAGCAAAATCGCACCGGGAGCGGGGATAACCGTTGCCGGTTCGAGATTAATATACGCCGCATCACCGTTAACCAATTCAATCGCCAAACCATCAAGCAGCCCAGTGTAATCAGATGCCCAACCGGACCCAGTCTCCCAAACAAGATATTTAACTTCTTTTTCCCTGTAATCTACAATATCTGTGCTGCCGCTGGTCGAATAATCACCCCAATCAACCACGCCTGTTGTCAAATCCTGCAAGGTGGGACCGTCATAAAAACCATACACAGTGCCATTCGTGGCATCATATACGGTTAACTGGTTAGTTCCTTGATCAGTACTCCATTGAACCCATTGATCGGCAGGATTGTTATAGTTATTTGAATAAAGCGGCTCAAGTGTAAAACGATCCTGATACCAACCGGTATCACCTTCAGGTGCCGTATAAACACTCAGATACCAGTCATAGTTGCTGGCCTCGTCTTTCTTTGTGTACCAACTGATCCGTGCAATATCTTGAACTTGTACTGACTTTCCGAACAAGTATTGCGGCGTCAAATAAAGGGAAAACTTAGAACTGCCATTGGCTTGCCAACTTCCACTTTCGAAACCTGGCGCTGGATCATTTGATCCATATACAACCCCTGGCACCACATCATCAGGGGTAAGCATGTGGTAATATGTCTCTGCCGCCATCGCCGGGGCAACCAGTGCCGAAACCATTACCAAGAACAGTAGCTTTTTCATCATCACATCTCTCTTTCTTTGTTGAAACAGATTGTCAATTTGCTTTCTGCTGTCTTTCTCAAAAGAAGAACGCGGGGGCATACACCCCCGCGAGCGATTCATCGCTTACAGCGCACGCCGACGACGCAGCCAGCCGACCACGCTCGTGCCAATCCCCGCCAGCAAAATCGCACCCGGAGCGGGGATCGGAGCAATACGAATCCCTGAGCCAGGGCTTAAACCTGGTTCAGGGCCGCCAAGCTGACCTGGCAAAAGGGTAGCATCAAAACCCTCTGGAAAGGCAGTATCCCAATTATCATTAAAATAGCCATCTATCACGACGCTCATGGCTACAAGGCCCTCTTCCGGAACTGTGTCCAAAGCAATATCCAGCCAAATACCGGGAGCCAATTCGGTATTGCCCCAAGCTGCAATATCATTATACGTCGCCATCAAGTAATTGATGCCAGGTATGCCCTTTGCGTCCAGTGTGAATCGCTCTGCAAAATCTTCAACTCCGTCCTCATTGAAATCAAGGCTAACATCTGTGGCTCTGATTTCCATAGCCATTGGGGTATCCGGATTATTCACGGCCCATCCCAACACATTGTGAGGATCATCATATTTCAGCAAAGCATACATGGCAAAGTTACCTACGATATAATCGCCTCCACCACCGACTTTTTCAAGAGTTACGTAATCATAATCCCTAACAGTGTCATAAAAAGAATGATCTGCTACAACGACATTACCACCAGTCGGGTCGTAACTGACTGCCCCATGAAGCAATTCGGTGAAGTCAACCTGCGTCCAGACCAGAGAAGAACTTGCCATTGCCGGCACGGCGAGTGCAGCTACCATTGCTAATAATACGAGCTTTTTCATCATTCTTCCCTTTCTTACAAGAACATTACCATTTACATTCTTACCTTCTTACACATACCTGCATTCTTACATTCCTATCTTGCTTATTTCTTTTGTTTCTTCGGTTTTGCTCAATAGGCCTCCCCTTTCACTCCTTCGTTTGGGTCATCGATACGATTCCAAAACGACGTATTGAATCAGACCTTCAGCCGGGATTAAACAGGGAAAGACCACCGACGCACCAAGTCGTGTGTCCTGAGGATTGAAGAAAAATTCTCCCCTCGTCGAAGAATGTTCTTCACTGATTTTCTCCCTGTCCGGATATTTCATTTTTCATCACACTGTGTTGACGCTGACTGCCGGACCCACACCAAAGGCTCTCTGTGGCCTGTGCGGCGTCAACAGCCGCGAAACTTCGATTAATTCCTTTTTTTGCAGAGGCGGGCTCTGACCGCCGAAAGAAGGGACTTGGCATTCTCCCGCACGATGCACCGCGTGCCTCTCCGCATTTCTCCAATTGACTGCAATTATAGAGAGTCAATTAGGGGTTTGTCAATAAAAAAATCGTGGAATCCGAAAAAAATTGATGTTTTATTGAATTCAGACAGTCAACAGTCATTTTATGCTAAAAAAAGTAAGCGTTTACAGTATTTATGAGGAAAACAAAGATGTTTGATTTCGTTCGGCCTGAAAGGCCAATTTACCTTAACCCAGCCCAGCGGGCCGGGTTGGAAATGCAAGTCTTTGACCCAGGGCGTTGCCCTGGGCTGCAATTAGACTGCACCTTCGGTGCGTTTTTAAACGCACTATTCGAACGGTAAAAAACCCGGTGAACGGTTACTAAAAAAACCGCCAAGAACACCGTTAAAGAGGCTCGTTTTGTCGCTTTTTCGGCATTCTCGACGGTTTATGCCGTCTCTATCGGGCAGCTTGCGCTGCCGCGCTGTTGTGCCGCGCTGCTGCGGACCTACATTCCTACATCCCTACGCACCTACATACCTGATCTTACAGCGACCGCCGACGACGCAGCCAGCCGACCAGGCTTGTACCCAGACCGCCCAGCAGGATCGCACCCGGCGCGGGAACCGTGTACATCGTCACGAAATCCTGATAGCTTTGGTGGCTCAAGCCGACCAAATTGGCCATCGGGCCGGAACCGTCCAGCTCATTCAGCCAGTTCGTGGCCAGTGTAATCGTTGCCGAACCGGTGCTGTTGACGTAAAAATTGCCCCCATTGCTGTTGGTCAGATTCCAGGCGTTTCCATAATCGGGGCCGCCGTCAAAGACGACTTCCCATACCGCCAATTGAAACGCAGCGGCCGTCTGATTGTCCGTGACAGAATCAAAACGTCTGCCGAACAGTTCGCGCAGCAGATCAGCCTTGCCGGCGCCCATCGGATTGCCGCCGGGACCCAACGGACTGGGAGCATTGGACAAATCAACCACGCTGTAGCTGACTTTGTTCTTGGTGGTATTTTGGGGCTCGATACAGAACGCCATGGAGCCTAACGGGTAGTCAAACCCGTTGTTGGTCAGCGTCAGGTTATACACACCCACCTCCACTGTACCGGAAAACCCCACTTCAGGAAACGCGACACTGATATTCTGTTTGGGCAATGTGCCCGTGTATTGCACATCGACCGTCGGCGCGGCCAGTGCCGGCACGACCAGTGCCGAAATCATTGCGATTAACAGTAACTTTTTCATCATTTTTCCCTTTCCAAAAACATGTTTTGTCTGCCGTTTCAAACCACTACGCTGTGGTTATATCGTTTCAACACATCCGCTTTCCCATCGGGCGTCCTTGCGCTGCTGCGGGCCTACATTCCTGCACACCTACATACCTGATCTTACATCGCACGCCGACGGCGCAGCCAGCCGACCAGGCTTGTGCCCAGACCGGTCAGCAGGATCGCGCCCGGCGCGGGAATCGGGGTCACCATCACCAACTGCGACTGCACATCGCCGGTCAGATCGGCGTTGGCCCACAGGTTCAGGGCCTTGACATGCTGCCAGCCGGTGAGGTCATAACTGCCCAGATTGGCCTGAAATGCACTCAAAAACGATGTTGCCGTGGTGCCGTACATCGGCGTCATCCCAAGCGAATCCCACACCGTCACCTGAACCTCATTGGCCGAATAGCCGCTCAGCGAACCGTTCAGATAGGCCGCGTAAAGCTGTTTGGCGGTATCGGTCAGCGGCATGGTCGGGGTCTGACGAATCTGGTCTTCGATGGTCACGTAATACGTTTTGTTCAATTCGAAGACAACGCCGCTCTGCACGCAGAAGGTGTTGAAATTGGACGTGATATGGTACGCCTGCCATTGACTCAGATCGCCGGTGAGGTTCACGGTATAGGGCGATTGAGGCCAGGCGCCGCCGCCGGTCGTTACGGTGCACGTCGGAGCGGCCATACTCGGCGCGGCCCACACAGCCAGCGCCGCAAACATCAGCATCATCTTTTTCATTGTATTCTCCCGTTCTGAAATTAGATTTCATTTCCTGTTGCAACGGCCCCGACATTGAGGCCGAAACGGCAATTCATGGGAGATTCCTTTCATTGGGCGAATCCAGATGGATAGACCACCCCCCATCGATTTCGGAAAGACGCTGTGCGCAAATGCACACTCAGATGGAAAACTCCTTTTTCCAGTGATGGTCTTTTCACACCACTTCTCTCCGAAGGCGTTACTGTACCAAAAATCAATGCAACCTGTCAAACGCGCGAGACCCTACTCCCTGCAAGGTCCGAAAAAATCGCAATAAAAAAACCCGGAACAGTATTCCGGGCTTGAATTTTTTTTATTTTTTTTGGCTTATTCAATCGGCCAATTGTCGGTTCGAAACGATGAGGCGGGCAGTCCTTCGGCGTTGAACAGATTCGGCTTCGCCCAGTTTTTAAAGGCATACCGCACCGCCACGGGGTTGGGTACTTCAGGGCTGGAAACCCGTACGGTATTGCGGCTTTCGATTACGGCCTGGGCCGGGATGAACTTGCGGTCGATGCCGGCAATCTCGAAATCCGTCAGCGGCCCGCCCTGAGCAACCAGACCCGAACCGACGTGATCGAACGAGACGCGGATCGCATTGCCCTGAACTTTCATAGACCGGTACAGCGGCCCGGAATAGACGATGTCGGGCTGATCGTAGGTCTGGGCCAGCGCCCACAGGCTCAGCCGTTTGCCGACATCCCATTTGTTTTGCGGATGGATGTCGTTTTCTTCGCCGATGTCCATCGTTACAGCCATGCCGACGTTGGGCACGGCCTTGAGCGCCAGCATCTGGGCTTCGCGCAGCAGGGCCGAATCGACCGCCTCGCTGTTGCCGTAGCTGTACGGGGCAATCTGCACATAATAAAACGGAAAATGACCCTGTCCCCATTGGCTGCGCCAATCCCGAATCATCGCCGGAAACAGCGTGCGATATTGGATCGCACGGTTTCGATTGGATTCGCCCTGATACCAGATCGCCCCGGCAATGCGGAAGGGAATCAGCGGGTGGATCATCGCATTGTAAAGCGCAGTGGGCGTATTCTGATTGACGGCCTGCTCAGCCGCCTGAGGCGGAGGCGGGACGGTCCCTGTGTAGCCGATTTTGTATTTCCAGGTGCGGGCGACCGTAGCGCAGGCTTTGACGTCAGCGCCGGGCGGGCCGATTCGCATATCCTCTTCGGTTCCGCCAAAGCCCCCTTCGCTGCGCAAATCAATCACGCGGACGGCGATCACATTCGGGCCGACCCGCAACACAGAGGCCGGCAGCCGGTACGTTCGCGGCTTATCCCACCCGCGGGTAGTGCCGATCTGCACACCGTTGACCCACACGGTGTCGATGTCGTCAATCGGCCCCAGATGCAGTTCAAGGTCATTCCGCGCCCACGACGGCGGCAGATTGGTCACCCG
>DSDR01000259.1 GCA_011048645.1 Phycisphaerales bacterium | reverse complement strand
CAGTTAATTCCGCATAATGGCGGTGTTATCCTCGAAGACGGGGTGGAAATCGGGGCCGGCAGTTGCGTCGATCGGGCCAAGTTCGGCCATACCGTCATCGGCGCCGGGACAAAAATTGACAATCTCGTCCAGATTGCGCACAATGTCCGTATCGGAAAGACCTGCCTTCTGGCCGGACTAGTCGGGCTGGCCGGCAGCGCCGTGCTGAAAGACGGCGTTGTCCTGGCCGGCAACGTCGGCGTAGCCGACCATGTTGTCGTCGGCGACGGTGTGATGGCCGGGGCACGGACGGCGATTGCCGAGGATATATCCGCCGGTCTAAAGGTGTTGGGATTTCCCGCCAGGGAGATCCGCGCCGAAATGAAAAGTATGAGCCTGTACCAAAAACTTCCTGACATTGTCAAAGAACTGAAGCAACTGGAAAAAAAAGTCGAACGCCTTGAAGCAGCAAAAAACCATCAAGACCGAAGTCCGGCTGACCGGTAAAGGGTTGTTCAGCGGCAAAGAGACCAAAATGGTCTTTCGTCCCGCCGATCCTGATACGGGGGTGGTTTTTGTGCGCAAAGACCTCGATCCGCCGGCACGGGTCGAGGTGTGCCCCGACCATATCGCGCAGCGGGACCGCCGCTCGGCCCTGCAGAACGGTCGGGCGGTCATTGAGACGCCGGAGCACTGCCTGGCGGCGATTTATGCGATGGATATTGACAATGTGGTCATCGAGGTGGAAGGCGCCGAACTGCCGGGCTTTGACGGCAGCAGCGATGAATATTTTCGCGCCCTTCAACGGTGCGGCATTCAGGTGCAGGACGCCCCGCAGCGTCCCATTCTCATCAGCGAATCGGTGTGTATTACCGAAGGCGACAAGAGCATCTATGCCCTGCCCCATCAGGGCAACGGGCTGAGTTTGACGTATGATATGGACTACACCCAGCACACCGGCGTCGGTCGGCAAATTTATTCCTGCGACTTGAGCGAATCGACGTATGCCCAGAATCTGGCGCGCGCGCGCACCTTCGTGCTCGAAGCCGAAGCGCGGCAGATGCAGGCGGCCGGCATCGGGACGCATCTGGGGCCGAAAGATATACTGGTCATCAGCTCGGACGGGCCTATCAAAAATACGTTTCGGTGGCCCGATGAGTGCGTTCGGCACAAAGTGGTCGATCTGATCGGCGATCTGCGTCTGGCCGGGCGGCCCATCGTCGGTCGCGTCGTGGCGTACAAAACCGGCCACACCCTCAATCAAAAACTGGTCAAGCGACTGGTGGAAGCAAGCCGTCAAATCGAACAGCAAAGAGCGCTGTCCGACAAGCCGCTGCTGGATATTAAACGCATCCAGAAGATACTGCCGCATCGCTATCCGTTTCTGCTGGTCGATAAGGTCATTGAGATTGAAGGCAGCCGGCGTATCCGCTGCGTCAAAAACGTCACCTTCAACGAGCAGTTTTTTCAGGGACATTTTCCCTCCTCGCCCGTGATGCCCGGCGTGCTGATTGTCGAAGCGCTGGCCCAGGCCTCGGGCCTGCTGTTTGCCCAGACGCTTGAGCACACCGGTAAGCTGGCAGTGCTGCTGACGATGGATGCGGTCAAGATTCGCAAATCGGTCGTGCCGGGCGATCAGTTGATTCTGATTGCCGAGGCCGACAAAGTCCGCAGCCGTGCGGCCAAATGTAATTGTACTGCGATGGTCGGTGACGAGGTTGTCGCCGAGGCGCAGCTTAAATTTATGCTGGTGGACGACGATGTGTAGAATCGCTCCGCTGTTAAGTGTGTTATTGCAAACGTGTAAGAACCGGAGGTATCAGTCATTATGAGTTGTCAGATTCATCCAACGGCGTATGTCGCGCCCAGCGCCGAGCTGGGGTCCAATGTGGTGATCGGGCCGTTTGGTTTTGTTGATGAAAATGTTCGAATCGGAGACGGAACCGTTCTCGATACCCACGTCGTCATCGGCAAAAACACCCAAATCGGTAAGAATAACCGGATTTTCGCCGGCGCCGTATTGGGGCGTCCTCCGCAAATTCTCGGATTGGATGAACAGACCAGGATCGGTCGGCTGGTCATCGGGGATAACAATACCATTCGCGAGCATGTGACGATTCATCCGAGTATGTATCCGGACCAGAGCACGACCGTCGGCAGCAGCAATCTGCTGATGATCAATGTTCATCTCGGACACGATTGCCATCTGGGCGACAAAATCGTCATCAGCAACTGCACGCAGGTCAGCGGGCATTGTCAAGTCGAAACCGGCGCCTGGCTCAGCGGTATGGTCGCCGTGCATCAATTCGTCACCATTGGCAAATGGTGTTACGCCGCCGGTTATACGGGCATCAACCACGATGTGCCGCCGTTTGTGATTGTCAGCGGCCATTATCCGGTCGAGGTTCGCGCCATCAACAAACGCGGCCTGGCGCGGGCGGGACTGAACGAGGACCAGCAAAACAGGATTTACGAGGCGTTCAAATTCATCTGGCGCAGTGAAGGCCCCGTGCTGGAGCGTGTCAAGCTGCTCTCGGCCAAAGACGGGCTGGACGAAAACGTCCGCGCGATGTGCCAGGCCATCCTCAACAGCAGCCGACAGCGATTCGGACGAACGCTTGAATTGAATCGACACTAAGACGCAATCAAAGGAATGTTATGAAAACACTGCGAACGGCCGTCGTCGGGGCCGGCAAAATGGGCAACATCCACGCCAAAGTGTACAGCCAACTGGACGGGGCGGAACTGGTCGCGGTAGCCGACCGGTATCTGGAGCGGGCCGAGGCGCTGGCCGAGCGGTACGACTGCGCCGCGACCGATGATCCCGCTTCGCTGATTGACAAGGTTGATGCGGTCACGATATCGACGCCGACGGCGTCGCATCTGGAGCTGGCCGAGTTGTTTATCACCCGCGGCGTGCCCGTGCTGATTGAAAAGCCGCTGGCTGCCTCCGCCGAGCAGGGTCGGCGGATTGCCGATCTGGCCGCCCGGTGCGGCGTGGTGGTGGCGGTGGGCCACTCGGAGCGATGCAATCCGGTCGTTCAGGCGATGAAGCGGCTGAACATCGAGCCGATGTTCATCGAGGCCAACCGCGTCAGTCCCTATCCGTTTCGGTCGATGGATATCGGCGTGGTGCTGGATGTGATGATTCACGATATTGATATTATCCTGTCGCTGGCCAACAGCCGCCCGCTCAAGGTCGAGGCGGTCGGGGTCAACGTCATTGCCGACCACGAGGACATCTGCAACGCCCGTGTGATTTTTGAAAACGGCTGCATTGCCAACATCACCGCCTCGCGGCTGGCGCTCAAGACCGAACGCAAGGTGCGTGTCTTCAGTCGGCAGGCGTATTTGAGCCTGGACTATTTCCGTAAAGAAGGCATCGTCATCAAGACCGACCCGAACGTCGATGTGGTCAAGTGGATTCGCGAGCGTCAGGAAAAGCAGGATTTTGATTTTTCACAGGTCAACTGGCCGGAGCTGCTGCATATTGAACAGCTCGAAATCACCGACGCCGAGCCGCTCAAGGTCGAGCAGCAGGCGTTCCTCAAGGCGATCTGCGACGGCGGCCGCCCGGAAGTGACCGCCGAGGACGGTCTGGCCGCACTCGAATGCGCCGAACAAATCCTGGCCTGCGTCCGCGACCATCAGTGGAAGTGAGGGGTCAGGAGTCAGAGAAGAAATACAAAGGCGCTTTTCCGCATTCCGTGAAGCGAGGGAAATCCGCGGCTGTCAATCAGTTCCGCAGGGCTTTGATGGGGGCGGGCATACGGCCTTTTCGGGCAATGAAGGCGGGGGCGCATTTTTTGGGGACGGGCATAATGGGGGCGCTGCCGAGCAGGCCGCCTTTTTTGACCGCGTCGATCAGCAGGGCCAGCGCGGCGGTGCTGCCGGGCCGCCCCATCCGGCTGACGCCCATTGCCTCGATGATCTCGGCGACCGAGTCGCCTGCGGCCGGGGTCGCGGCCAGCGAGATATCCACGATGCCGAATTCCACGCCGAGCCGGTCGGCCACCTCCCGTCCGATCAGTTCACCGGCGCGGGTGATTTTGAAGACCGTCCGCTTGATGACCTCGCTCAACTCGGTCAAATCGCAATCGGGATTTTGTTCGACGACGGTTTTGACCACGCCGGGGCCGGAGATGCCGACATTCAGCGAATAATCCGGCTCGCCGATACCGTGATGCGCCCCGGCCATAAACGGATTGTCTTCGGGGACATTGGCAAATACCGCCACTTTGGCGCAGCCGATGCCGGTTTTGCTGCGTTTGGCCAGATCCTTGAGGATGTGTCCGAACCGCTCGATCGCGGTCATATTCAATCCCGCCTCGGTCGTGCCCATATTAAAAAAGCTGCACACCCGTTTGGTCTGCGACAGGGCCTGCGGCAGGGCGTTCATCAAATTCTCATCCGAACCGGTCAGGCCTTTTTGCACATGGCCGCCAAAGCCGCCGATAAAGTCGATGTCCGCCTGGGCGGCGGCGCGGTCGACGTCTTGGCTACGCGCACCGCCGCGGCAATGGTTCGCGGCAGCGGCTCGGCCAGCAGCGATACGGGCGTAACGGCAATGCGGCGGTTGATGACCGGAACGCCGTATTTCTGCTCCATCGCATCGGCCGCGGCGTTGAGTTTTTTGCCCATCGCCACGATCCGCTGTTCAATCCGACCGCAAAAGTGGTCTGTATCGCGATCCATACAATCTTTCAGGTTGATGCCGAGTGTCACCGTGCGGATGTCGAAGTTCTGCCGCAGGGTCATATTGACGGTCTCAAAAATTTCCTCAACGGTAATGCTCATTGCAGGCTCCGAGTCGGGTCAGCGTTCAATTGTCTGTTTGAGCGACATTGTAACGAACGCGGCGGGTCTTGAAAAGCGACAGTACCCAAAAGGCCGCGTTTTTGATCGAAAGCGGTTTTGCCGGGCGGTTGTATTGTCGTGCTGTTCGTGGTATGATTCGCAGATGAACATTGCCGGATGTACAGCCGTGGTTACCGGAGCTTCCGGACACCTGGGCCGAGCCGTCGCAAGAGACCTGGCGGCGCGGGGGATGGATTGTGTATGCCATTACCATCAACACGCCGCGTCCGCCGAAGCGGTCGTTGAGCAGATCGCCGCCATGGGACGACGGGCGGTCGCGGTGCAGGGTGATTTGGCCGTTGAAGACGATATTGCCCGGCTGTTTGAGGCCGCCGCGGCAGTGGGCAAGGTGCGTGTTTTGATCAATTCGGCGGCGATTTTTGAGCGTAGGCCGCTGGCGACCCTGACCGCGGAGAATATCCACCGAGCCCTTGCGGTCAATCTGGCCGCGCCAATGCTGACGAGTCGCTTTTTTGTTGGCGCTCTGGCGTCTGAGGGGCTGAGTTGTCGCTCTTCTAAGTCGCCTTTTGCCAAAATCGTGAATTTAACGGACGTAGCGGCGATCAAGCCGTGGGCCGAATACGGGGCCTATTGTGCCGCCAAGGCCGGACTGATCGGTCTGACCAAGGCCCTGGCCAAAGAGCTGGCGCCCGGCCTGACCGTCAATGCCGTCGCGCCGGGCATTATCACTTGGCCCGAACCCAGAACAGCGCAGCAGGAGCAATCACAGCTTGCCCGGATCCCCGTCGGACGGTTCGGACGAGCCGAAGAAATCACCCAAAGTATCGCGTTCCTGCTGGACAATGACTACATTACAGGACAAACCCTTGCTGTGGACGGCGGACGGTCGATTTGATCGATAGCCCTCCTTAGAAAGCCAGCGTTTGCAATGACCGCCGGACAACGGCCAACTTTTGTTTACTTTCCGCGTACTATGGGGTATAGTAAGATAAAAAAATGGGATTCCCTGTTTTCCTACTCATAATACCGGATTCCGGACAAATGTATTATTTAAGCGAAAAAATTGATATACTTGACAAACGTATCGTAAATACGATTCGGGCGTGCAAGGATCAAATTCGGCACATGGTCGGCAAGACCGAAATGCAAATTGTTTTGTATGGCTCGCAAGCCAGAGCAGATGCTGAGCAGGATTCTGATTTGGATTTGCTGGTTCTTGTGCCGGACTCAGTGAACCTGACGCAAAAGCGGGCAATTCATGATGCTATTTACGAAATCGGTCTCGACAACGATGTGGTTGTCAGTGTGATTATAACAACACATCGTCAATGGGAATCGCCTGTAACACAATCACTGCCGTTATATAAAAACATCACACAAGAAGGGATTCGGGTAGTTTGATGTATCCCAAAGAAGATCTCATCCACTATCGTATGGATCGTGCTCGAGAAACTCTTGAAGAGGCGAACTTGATGTATAAAAACGGGTATTTGCATGGTGCAGCTAACAGACTATACTATGCCTGTTTTTATGCTGTCCTTGCGCTGCTTGCCAGGCATGATTTATCGAGCAGCAAACATAGCGGAGTGATGGGTTTGTTTAACAGAGAGTTTGTGAAACCAGGGCGAATCCCGCTCGAAATGGGTAAGTTTTATTCACGTGTTTTTGATGCTCGGTCGGAAGGAGATTACGCAGACTTATTATCCGAAGCTGAAATAGAAGAAACGGATTTAGACATGGCAAAGCGGTTTATTCAAAGTATAGAGGAACTTATTCAGGAATAATAACAGCTTGTTTCAGGTTACAAGGAATAGTTCAACATGATGACACAATTCAGTGAGATACCCGATGTCCTTGACGATTTGCGTCAGGGCAAGATGATCGTGCTTGTGGACGACGAGGATCGCGAAAACGAGGGCGATCTGGTGGCTGCGGCCGAGCTGATCACGCCGGAGACGATCAATTTTATGGCCACACACGGCCGGGGGATGATTTGCCTTCCGATGGATGAAGACCGATGCGACCGTCTGGGGCTGTATCCTCAGACGCTGCATAACACCGCTCGTCTGGGCACGGCCTTTACGGTAACGATTGACGCCCGCGAGGGCGTCACCACCGGCATCAGCGCCGCCGACCGGGCGCAGACCATTCGCACGGCGATTGATGACCAGTGCACACCGGCGGATCTGGCTCGGCCGGGGCATATCTTTCCGCTGCGGGCGCGCAAAGGCGGCGTGCTGGTGCGCGCCGGCCAGACCGAAGGAGCGGTCGATTTGATGCGTCTGGCGGGATTGAAACCGGCCGGGGTGATTTGCGAGATCATGAGCGACGACGGGACGATGGCCCGCGTGCCGGAACTGATGGACTATTGTCGCCGATTCGGGCTGAAAATGACCTCCATCGCCAAGCTCATCGAGTATCGCCTGCAGCACGAAAAACAAATTATTCGGATTCAGGAAGTTCATCTGCCGACCGATTACGGCCAGTTCAAACTCATCGGTTATGAAAGCCCCGGTTCGACCGAGCCGCATCTGGCCCTGTGCAAAGGCGGCGTCGGCGATCTGGCTGATGACGGCCATCCTGTGGCTCATCCCGAACCGGTGCTGATTCGCGTGCATTCGGAATGTATGACCGGCGATTTATTCCATTCGCAGCGCTGCGAGTGCGGCTATCAACTGATCACCGCTATGCAGATGATTGAAAAGGAGGGCAAAGGCGCCTTGATCTATTTGCGTCAGGAAGGCCGCGGCATCGGCCTGGCCAATAAGCTGCGGGCGTACAAACTTCAGGAACAGGGACGCGATACGGTCGATGCCAATCTGGAGCTGGGATTCATGGCCGACAAACGCGATTACGGCATCGGGGCGCAGATTTGCCATGACCTGGGGCTAAGCCGCGTCCGCATTTTGACCAACAACCCCAAAAAAATCTCGCGTTTACAGGTCTATGGCATCGAGATTGTCGAGCAACTTCCGTTGTGGGCCGAACCGGTCGAGTACAATCGGCGCTATCTCAAAACCAAACGCGATCGATTCGGCCATTTGCTTGAGGAGGATTTATAAACCGTGAATCATGTATGGGGCGTAGTACTGATGGCGGCAGGGGTCTTTTTGTCAACCGGTTGCGTCTCGGACCCCTTGGATACACAGCGGCGGTCTGTATGCCTCCGCCTGCTGGCACTGACGACCTTCGAACCTGATTCGGACGATCAGGGCAAGGTCGTGCGGGCGTTTGTTCAGCCGGCGGATAGCGCCCCGGTGCAATGGTATCGCTTTGAACTGTATGAGCGGATGCCTTATGACATCAACCCGCGGGGAAAACGGCTGCTCCTTTGGCCGGAGATTGAGCCGGGCCTGCCGCGGCCGGATAACGCACAATGGCATCAGCGACTGGGGGCGTATGAAATCGTATTGCCCGTGACCGAGCCGATCCCGAGAGGAAAGCGGCTTTTGCTGGAAGTAACGGCGTTGACCGCCGACGGCCGGCACTGTTCGGATACCGTTGAGATCGAATCAAACTCCAATCTGACAGGTCCTTAATCCGTGAATTGGAAATCCAAACATCTGCGGCTCGATGATGATGCCCTCGTTAAACAATGCCAGCGGGGAGATTCGGAGGCGATGAGCCGCCTGATTTACAAGTATCAAGATAGAGTATATAATATAATTTTGAAAATCTGCAATAATTCCGATGACGCCGCGGAACTTACGCAGGATACATTTGTCAAAGTATTGGAGAACATAACGGATTTTCGCGGAAAAAGCTCATTTTATACGTGGCTGTTTCGCGTCGCGTGCAACGAGGCGATTAATTTCTGCCGTCGGCGGTTTAAGGTGGTCTCCCAGTCGCTGGACAGCGGGATGGCGCCGCCGGCGGAGATGTCCGACAACGACCCGGCTCGTTTGGCCCAGCAGAAAGAAGTCATTGCGCTGCTGACCGAGGCCATCAGTCGGCTGGACGAGGATCATCGCGTTGTGCTGGTTCTTCGCGACATTGAACAGATGTCATACAATCAGATTTCGGATGTGCTGGGGCTTGAGTTGGGGACGGTCAAAAGCCGACTGAGCCGGGCGCGTTCGATGTTGCGTGAGATTCTTGAGACGGTGTTGACATGACACACGATCCGAAAACAGAAATGGACGAATTGCTTAGTGCGTATATTGATGACGCACTGACCCAGCGTCAGCAAACCGAGCTGAAACGTCTGCTTCAGCATCAGCCGGAGATTGCCGATCAGCT
>DSDR01000198.1 GCA_011048645.1 Phycisphaerales bacterium | reverse complement strand
GTACTGGATATGGGGCGGCCAAACGCCGTTGATGGTGACGGAGTTTAGCTGGCGGGCCGAGGAAAACACCAGCGGCAATCCCAATACCGCCGGCGCCGGTGCGGTTGTCAAGACGCAGGCTGAGCGGGCCGCCAATTATTCGCACTATGTGCAGGACGTGTTGTCCTGGCCGATGGTCGTCGGCGCTCATTGGTTTGAATTTGCCGATCAATCGCCGCAGGGGCGTTTTGACGGCGAAAACTCCAATTACGGCATCGTTGATATTCAACACCGTCCGTATGTCGAGTTGCTGGCGGCGATGAAGCAGACCCACGGCCGTCTTGTCCGACTTCACGCGAGATCGGAGCGAGTCGCCCCCGATTCACTGCCTGGGCCGCGTGCGGTTGTGTTTGAGGCGGGGCAGTATCCGGATCGTCCGGCCTCGGTTGATTTGCTTTCAGAAGTCCCGATCCACGATCCTGCGTTGTACCACGCTGACGACGCCCGGATTGAGTTGAAGCGCGACGGCGAGGTACTCGTTGTCGGATTTGATTCCGGAAACGAGTGGGGATGCGGCGTGTTGTTTTTCGGACCGAAACAGTTCAAAAACGAATCCGGCCCGGCGTTTTCCACCCATCTGGGCGGCTATTCGGCCATCGAGCTGGATGCGGTCATCGGCAAAGACGTTGTGTTTGACATTTTTTTGGATGAAGCGGGAGTTGATGCACCGAACGCCGAACGATATGATACCTCCGGCGGCGATGACGGTGAAAGTTTTGTGATACCGATGATTCAGGGCAGGGCGGATCGGCATACGTATCGCTTTGAACTGAAGGCGCTTCGGCCGCGAACCAACTGGGGTAACCAGCACGGCCTCAGACGAGTCGATATTACCTCGATGAAAGGGATATCCATTTTCTTTCACGGCGGTCAGGGAAATAATCAGATAAGCGTATATACGTTAAAATTGGTGCGGTAAGGCGTTTTTTGCGGGTGAAATGTTGATTTCAGGGGACAAATTGCCGACGGGGTGATAAAATACTGGATTCAGCGGGGCAAAAAGACTACAATAAATAGATTCTGTTGTTGAAACAACCGGTTTCTTAAGACTGTGAATTATGGCTAAAACACACTCTGTCAAACGTGGGATGCCGAGCCTGGACGATGTGGCCGAGCAGGCGGGAGTGAGCAAATCGACGGTCAGTCGAATACTCAACAATCGCTTGGGCAACGGCTTTTCGGTCAAGGAAGAAGTGCGTCAGCGGGTCATTGAGGTGGCGCGAAAGATGAATTATCGGCCGAATCTGATCGCCAAAAGCTTGACGATGCATTCGACCCAAATGATCCATATTTTCGGTGGCAGCCACGCCCTCAGCGATCTGGGCAATATTTATCAAACGGTCGTCAACAATATTGCACAGGTGGTGGACGCCGTATCCGACGGCTACGATGTTACGGTAGATATGTCGCGTCATGCGCCGGATGAAAGCGAGATGCCCGCCTGGCGTATTGACGGGGCGATTATTCTGGCCCAGTGTACCCGGCCGACGATGCAGGAGATAGTTCAGATGGGTATTCCGTATGTCATCGTCAACGGTCGATGTCCGCAAGAGGGCTGTTCGGTAACGCCCGATGATATCGGCGGCACACGGCTGGCCGTGGAGCATCTGATTGAACTGGGACATACCCGTATTGCGTACAGCGGTCCGCTGCCGCCGTATTCGACACAGACCTCGGCTCAGCCGCCGATCCGTGTAGCGCACGATGACTGCGGCCTGGAAGCCGATGTTCTGGTCAGTCACAGCAGTCTTCAGGATCGCTATGCCGCGTATGTCGAGACGATGGAGCGCTGCGGGCTGGAGCCGATCGTCAGCGCCCATGACAAGACCGGATCGGCAGAGGCGTATTTGAAGCGAAAAGTGTTTGAACGCGGGGTAACAGCGATTTTGGCGTATGGACATATGGGCGGACTGCATCTGCTTCAGGCGGCTCATACGTTGGGCGTTTCGGTGCCGGAACAGCTTAGCCTGATCTGTTTTTGCGATGAATACGCCAACCGGGTGATGAGTCCGGGGCTGACGTTTATCGATCTGAACGCAGCGGCGATGGGACGAATTGCGGCCGAGCTGCTTTTGGAGCAGATTCGAAACTCCGGCGCCGGCAGCAGACATATCGTCCTGCCGGAAAAACTGGTCATTCGCAAAACCACTGCCCATCCCAATGGCGCTTCGGTTACCGCCCGAAGCGGCAGGGAAAGATCGTATTGAGGCATGGGGATGAAAACAGCGCCTTCAGACAAGTCGGGACCAGGGTCGGAGCGGGCGGGCCTTGCGCCCGGGAATTCGAAAGCGGACAAAACGGATCGATCAACCGATTACGCGCTGGATGATTTCGGGCAGTTTCGAATCCGTCATTACGACAAAAAGCCTGCCTTTGCGAGTTTTCTGCCCGGTATCGGCGGCCCGAACGGTGTGCCGCTGTGGTGTTTGTATGTCAATCGCGCTCAGGCGATCTCCTCCTTCGGCGTTGGCAACAAGGATCATGCCGTTGTTGAATTTCTGCCGGCTAACTGGGCCTATCAGTTGGTCGGCGTCCAGGGGTTTCGTACGTTTTGTAAGATCGACGGACGGTATTATGAGCCGTTTCAAAATGACGTTCTCTCTGCGCAGTACGACTATGAGCGAACGATGTGGGTTGATATGGATCGACTCAGGCTTTGCGAGGATAACCGGACGCTGGGTGTACGCTTTGAGGTCTGTTATTTTTCGCCGGTTGACCAGCCCGTCGGTTCGCTGGTTCGTCTGCTGACGATGACCAATCTCTCATCAAAGTCTCTTCGATTGGAGTGTCTGGATGGTTTGCCGCTGATTATGCCGGCGGGCTTTACAGAAGTGGGCATCAAGACGATGCGGCGGATTCACGAAGCGTATGCCTCGGTGCGTCTGGTCAACGGGCACGTGCCGTTTTATGCGGCCAAAGTCATGGCGCATGATGAGGCTGAAGTACAGCAAGTCCGTCGGGGAAATTTTTACGCCGCCTGGCTCAGCGACGGCGATGTTCTGTTTCCGATTGAGCCGTATTACGATGCCGACCTGGTTTTCGGCGCCGATCAGGATTTGATTACGCCGCGTGAATTTATCCGCCGGCCAAAGCTGGATCGAACGCTGCAAGTGTCGGAAAACAAGCTGCCCTGTGCGATGACGCCGTTTGATCTGACGCTTGCGCCGGACGATTCGATCACCCTTGCGGCGCTGTCGGGAATGGCGCCGAGTGAGGCCATACTTCAGTCGTTTCTGTCGGCATTTTCAAGGCCGTCTGATTTTGAGCGAGCCTCCCGCCGGAGCCGTCAGTTAATGCAGGCCATCACCGCTCCTGCGTTTACCGTCTCGTCCCGATCGACTCTGAATGCGTACGCTCGTCAGAATTTCCTGGATAATGTGCTTCGCGGCGGCATTCCGACGGCGCTGCCCTCGGCCTCCGGGCCGCGGCTGATTCATCTGTATGCCCGCCGCCATGGCGATGCCGAACGGGATTACAATTATTTTGATTTGCCGGCCTGCCCGTTGTCCGGCGGCGAGGGAAACTTTCGCGATGTGTGTCAGAATCAACGCAGCGACATCTGGTTTTATCCTGAAACGGGCGATCAGGAAATTCGAATGTTTGTCAGTTTGCTTCAGGCGGACGGCTATAATCCCCTGGCCGTCAAAGGCTATCAGTGGCGTCTGCCGCAAAACGCCGACCCCGATGCGATATGTCCGGCGACCGATTCGCAGGCCAAAGCAGCGTTTGTCAAACTGGTACGCGGAAATTTTTTGCCCGGACAACTGCTCGGCTGGGCCGATGAATACGGCATTGCGATAAACGATCGGCAGCAGTGGCTGATGTCTGTTCTGGAACAGTGTAAAACCGAGTTGGTTGCCTTTGGCCATGAGGGCGGATACTGGATTGATCACTGGACGTATATTCTTGACTTGATTGAAGCCTATCAGGCGATGTATCCGGACCGCGTGGAGGCGATTCTGACGCAGCGGGCCGACATTGAATGGTTTGCCGAGCCGGCCTGTGTTCTGGATCGTACCTGCAAATATCTGCGCCGCGCCAACGGGCCGCTTCAGTTGAACGCGGTGGCCGATGCGCCCTTGCCGCCGGTTGCGCTGCCGCCGGTTACGGTTCTCGGCAAACTGTGTGCACTGCTGGCAATCAAGGCGGTGTCGCTGGATTATGAGGGACGCGGTATTGAAATGGAAGCCGGACGCCCCGGCTGGAATGATGCGATGAACGGCCTGCCGGGATTGTTCGGTTCATCGACGTGTGAGACGGCCGAGGCGCTGCGTCTGGCGCGATGGCTGCTCGAGGCGCTGCCGACGATGCCTGATACGGTATTTCCGTGTGCGGTTGCCGAACTGATTGAGACCGTGCTGGAAGAAGCCCAGCGCGATTACGACTGGCAGCGATGTGCGGCGATTCGCGAAAAGTACCGCGAGCGGATTTATCACAATGCTTCGAAGGCAACAACGATAGTTTCGGGCCGTATCCTTCGGCAGACGCTTGAGGCGGTTGCGGCGCGTTTTGAAACGGGTCTGAACAGGGCGGTTGATTCGAAAACCGGTCTTTTGCATACGTATTATTTGCACACACCGAAGGATGCGACGGACCGCGTCAACCCGGATACGGGACAGGCGTATGTGGAGATTCGTCATTTTTCGTCTGAACCGCTGCCGCTGTTTCTGGAAGGTCAGGTGCACTGGCTGCGAGTTTGTACACCGCATCAGGCCGGCCGGATTTACCGCGCGGTTCGCAGCAGTCCCTTGTTTGATTCCTCTCTGGCGATGTATAAATTAAACGAATGTCTGGAACGGTGTTCGCCGGCAATCGGCCGCGCCCGCACGTTCAGCCGGGGATGGTTTGAAAATGAATCGATCTGGCTGCATATGTCCTCGAAATATCTGCTGGAGTTGGTCCGAAACGGCCTTTATGAGGAATTTTTCGCCGACGCCGAGACGATGCTGGTTCCGTTTATGGAGCCGAATGTCTATGGCCGCAGCATTCTTGAGAACAGTTCCTTTATCGCTTCATCGGATTGTCCCGACCCCCAGGCGCGCGGACGCGGATATGTGGCGCGGCTCAGCGGGACGACCGCCGAATTTATCCATCTGTGGCGGTTGCTGACGGTCGGCAGACAGCCGTTTCGAATGCACAACGGACAATTGACTTTTGCACTTGAGCCGGTGTTGCCCGGCGCATGGTTTACCGACCAATCCGTTACCGTTCGCTGGAATGAAACGGATGTGATCATTCCGCAAAAGGCGTTCGCCTGTGCCTTATTCGGATCTATTCTGCTGGTTTATCACAACCCGACCGGCCGAAACACCTACGGTTCGCATGCGGTCAGGCCGGTGCGTTATATCGTCAACACGGAACGCATCTTGAATGCGCCGGAATTGACCGGTACGGACGCCGAAGCGATTCGGCAACGCCGCATCCAACGGCTGGATGTCTGGCTCGAATAAATGCAATGGTCCATTTGTTTCAAGCCCGGCCCGTAAAAGGGGCGTTTCTGCATTAGGTACACCTTAAAATAACAAAACAACGGCGGTTCCGTCAATAAAAAATCTTGTTATTCAGCGCAAAACGCTTATAATTTCGCCAAATCGAAGGTTTTTTTCGGTTTTTTTGAACGGGAACGCCGGCCTCAAGCCGGTAAAACACAATCAGGAGTCCGGACGGATATGGCCAAGAAAGCGGAAAAAGTGGTGCTCGCCTACAGCGGCGGGCTGGATACGAGCGTGATTTTGCCGTGGCTCAAGGAGACCTACGGCTATGAGGTGGTGGCTTTTGCCGCCGAGCTGGGGCAGGGCGACGAGTTGAAAGGCATTCAGAAAAAGGCCCTGGCCACCGGTGCGGTCAAGTGTATCGTCAAAGATTTGCGTAAAGAATTCGTCGAGGACTACCTCTGGCCGATGCTCAAAAGCGGGGCGGTCTATGAGAACGGCTATCTGCTGGGGACGAGCATTGCCCGCCCGCTGATCGCCAAACATCAGGTCGATGTTGCTCACGCCACCGGGGCAACGGCCGTTTCGCACGGCGCGACCGGCAAGGGCAACGATCAGGTTCGGTTCGAATTGACGTTTATGGCCCTGGATCCGTCGCTCAAGATCATCGCCCCCTGGAAAGACCCCAACTTCACGCTGACCAGCCGTGAGGCGGCGATTGATTATGCCCGCAAGCACAACATCCCCATCGAGCAGAGCAAAAAGAAAATCTACTCGCGCGACCGCAACCTCTGGCACATCAGCCACGAGGGCGCCGATCTGGAAGATCCGTGGAACGAGCCGAAAGACAGCCTGTTCGTGATGTCCCGGCCGATCTCCAAAACCCCCAATCGCCCCGATTACGTCGAGATCGGCTTTGAGCAGGGCATCCCCGTCAAGCTTAACGGACGGGCCGTCGGCGGGGTCAAGCTTATCGAAACGCTCAACGACATCGGCGGCAAACACGGCGTCGGACAGGTCGATCTGGTCGAGAATCGCTTGGTCGGGATGAAGTCCCGCGGCGTGTATGAAACCCCCGGCGGCGCCATTCTCAGCACGGCTCACCGCGCACTGGAGATGCTGACGCTCGATCGGGAAACGATGCATTACAAACAGCAGGTTGCGCTGCGGTACGCCGAACTGGTTTATTACGGCCAGTGGTTCTGCGAGCTGCGCGAGGCACTGGATGCGTTTATCGATATCACCCAGCGGAATGTTACCGGCACGGTGCGGCTGAAACTGTTCAAGGGGCAGGCGACGCTGGCGGGCGTCAAGAGTCCCAAGAGCCTGTATAATCCGCATTTGGCCAGCTTTACCATGGGCGAAGAATACAATTCAACCGACGCAACCGGATTTATTCGGTTGTTCGGCCTGCCGATGAAGGTCTCCGGTCTCGTCCGGCGACAAACAGGAAAAACTAAAAAGTAAGGCATTGAAAATTCGAAACTCGAATATCGAAATCCGAAACAATATCAAATGACAGAAATACAAAAATATAAAACAACAAAGATTTTGCCTTAATGTCTTGTTTAAGCAGTTCATTTTCTTGTATTTTGAATTTATTTTGGATTTCGTGCCTTGTACTTCGAATTTTCGTTTGAGATATGGATGATACCGTGGCAGCAGAATGGATTTGGTTTGCGTTTATCGTGGTGTTTGGCGCGTGTGTGGGCAGTTTTCTCAACGTGGTGATTTATCGTCTGCCGCGCGAAAAATCGCTGATCCGCCCCGGTTCGGCCTGTCCGAACTGCAATGCACCGATCTATTTTTACGATAACATCCCGCTGATTTCATGGCTGATGCTGCGCGGCCGATGCCGACAGTGCAAAGCAACTATATCCATCCGCTATGTTCTCATCGAACTGTTGACGGCGGTGCTGTTTGCAGGGGTCTATCTGTGGTTTTTCTACTTTGAAGGCCGGCAGACCGGCTTGAGCGGCGTTGCGATGCAGCAGTTTTTTTCGGGCGGCTGGCTTTTTTACCTGGCGGTGATTACGCTGATGGCGGCGTTTCTGGCAGCCTCGGCGATTGACTTGGAGTTGTGGATTATCCCGATTCAACTATGCTGGTTTGTGTCGCTGGTCGGCCTGGCTGCTTCCATTGCAGCGGGATGGGTCATTGACCCTGAAACGATTGTGGCCTTTCAACTGTTTCCCCAGGCCGGACCGACGTTGTCGGCAATGGCCGTCGGGGCCGCTTTCGGCACGATGATTGCGCTGGCTTTGTTGCGGCTGGGGTTGATTCGCCCCAGTTATGAAATGCAGGAAGCCGGCCAGTTGGACGGAGATGAAAGTCCCGAAACATCCGAACCGGAATACAATGACCGCCGTGAAATCCTTAAAGAAGTGGTCTTTCTGATGCCGATTCTGGTGTGTGCAGCCGCCGCGGCGAAATGTTCCCAATGGCAGCCGATGGTCGAGAAATGGACGGTTCTTGTTGAGTATCCCGCAGCACGATTTGGCTTCGGGGCCTTGGCCGGTTATTTTATCGGCGGCGGCGTCGTCTGGGCGACCCGGATTTTCGGGACCCTGGCCTTTGGCAAAGAGGCGATGGGCTTGGGCGATGTCCATTTAATGGCAGCCGCAGGGACAGTGATCGGGCCTGGGTGGGTGGTTCTGGCGTTCTTTGTCGCCCCGTTTTTCGGTATTTTGTGGGCGCTGTACCAAGCGATATTTAAAAAAATGCGACAAATTCCTTACGGTCCGTTCTTGTCAGCGGCAGTGTTTGTCGTTATTATCTTTCACGACGGTATCAGAAAACTGATAATCACAATGTACGGGGTTTAGCCTTTTATGAAAGGGAGGTCGTTATGACTGTTGTACTTCGCAAAACGATGTGGGTCGTCGGGGTGTCTGTGGTGCTGGCGGCGCTGAGCGGCTGTACGAACTGGAAACAGCGCTATACGGAACTGGACGTGGAACATCAGAATCTTAAGGGGCTATATGAAAACTGTGTTGCTTCACTGGATGAATCCGCAATGGAGAAAGCCCAGCTTGGTCAGCAGCTCAGCCAGGCGCAGCGCCAATTGGAAGAAATGAAGCGTCAGATTGAAACCCGACAGGCTACGCCCGCCCAGGCGACCGGCTTTCAGGTTGGCGATGTGGAGGTGGATGAACGAGCTGGAACGATTACCGTCACACTGCCCAATACGATACTGTTTGCATCGGGCCAGGCCTCTCTGAAAAGCGCGACCAATCGGGAGCTTGATCATATCTACAGCGTCATCCGCGAGCGGTACAGCGGTCGAAAAATCGATGTGGTCGGCCATACCGATACCGATCCGATTCAGAAAACCAAAGACAAGTGGCAGGACAACTGGGATTTGTCGGCTGCTCGCGCATTGACCGTCTTGCGTTATTTGGTTGGCCGCGGTATTGCGCCGCAGGATATTCGCGCCGTCGGCTGCGGCCAGGCCCGCCCGGTAGCGCCGAATACCACCGCGGCCAACAAGGCCAAAAACCGCCGCGTGGAGATTGTGGTTCACATGCGATAGGTCAATCCAATCTTACTGTTTTTTGACTCTTATAGCCGACGGCGCTCAGTGTGCCGTCGGCTTTTATTGTGACCGACACCGCACCGTCCACGGG
>DSDR01000383.1 GCA_011048645.1 Phycisphaerales bacterium | reverse complement strand
GGTATATCGCCTATTCGGGCTGAGGCCGGGGCAATTTGACGCCACCTATGATGCGTTTTTGTCGTATGTGCATCCGGAGGATCGCGACGGCGTCAACCGGGCGGTGCAGGAGGCGCTGGCCGGGGCAAAACGCTACAGTATCGATCATCGGGTGATTCGGCCTGACGGCGTTGAGCGTGTTGTGCACGAACAGGCCGAGGTCGTTTATGACGCGGATCATCGCCCTGTTCGGATGATCGGAACGGTGCACGATATTACGGGGCGCGTCCGCGCCGAAGAAGCCATCCGACAGAGCGAGCAGCGGTTTCGACTGATGGCACAGGCCTCTGGAGATGTCTTCTGGATGTGTACGCCCGGCATAGGGCAAATATTGTATATCAGTCCGGCCTATGAAAAACTCTGGCACAAGACGCGGCGCAGCTTGTATCAAAATCCGATGTCTTTTCTTGAATCCGTTCATCCGGACGACCGGGACCGGCTGATCGCCGGGTTGAAAGGACACGCCGAAGGACGATGGAACTATGTGTATCGCATTGTTCAATCCGACGGCGCAATGCGCTGGGTGCACGATATCAGCTATCCGGTGCGCAATGCGAGAGGCGAACTGACGATGATGGCCGGGATGATCCGGGATATCACTGCCGCCAAAAAGGCGGAGGCTGAAATTCTTCACCAGCAGAGAGAACTGCGTTCTCTGGCGACTCAATTGCAGTTGGCCGAGGAACGCCAGCGGCGGCGAATCGCCCAGGACCTGCACGATTCGATTGGTCAGATTCTGTCTTTTTCCGGACGCGAGCTGCGACGGCTTCAAAAAACCGCTCCGCGTCCGCTTGCCGAATCACTGCGACAAATCGCCGACCAGTTGGATACCGCCGTAGAACAGACGCGATCGCTGAGCTTTGACCTAAGTCCGGCGCTGCTCTATGATCTGGGGCTTGAGGTGGCCATTGAGGATTTGGCGGAACGGATGTCCAAAGAGCATCACTTCAACTGTTCCTTCGAAAGCTGCGCTTCATCCAAGCCGCTGCGGGACGACGTCAAGGTGCTGCTTTACCGATCGGTCAGGGAACTGCTGATCAATGCGGCCAAACACGCCGAAGCCGATTCGGTTAAGATCTTCTGTTCGCGTCTGGAGTCCGATATCCAGATCAAAGTGCAGGACAACGGGCGGGGATTTGATGTCTCGGCGCTGTCAAGACGCTCATCGGAGGGCGGCGGATTTGGTCTGTTCAATCTGCGCGAACGATTGAGCCATATCGGCGGCTGTTTGAAGATCGAATCCGCTAAAAACAGAGGAACTGAGGCAACCGTGATTGCACCGTTGGATCTGAACGAGGACAGACAAGAGGAGAAACGATATGCCGATAAAAATTCTGTTGGCCGATGATCATGCCATCCTGCGCGACGGCCTGAGTCGGGCGTTTGACGCCGAACCCGATATGACCGTGGTCGGGCAGGTCGGCGACGGGCGCGCCGCTTTAGCGCAGGTGGCCGAAGTGTCGCCGGATGTTGTGGTGATGGACATCGGGATGCCGGAACTGAACGGCATCGAAACCACTCGTATGATTCAAAAAGATTTTCCCGCTGTCAAGGTGATCGGTTTGTCGATGCACGCCAACAACAAATACGTGCGGGAGATGTTTCGGGCCGGGGCGTCGGGCTACCTGCTGAAAAATTGTCCTTTTGAAGAACTCAGCAAAGCGGTTCGCGTCGTAATAGACGGCCAGACCTACATCAGCCCGTCCATCGGCGATGCGGTGGTGCAGGACTTTATCCGTCAACCTGAAGAAAAGCCTTCGGCGTTTTCCGTGTTGAGTCGGCGCGAACGTGAAGTCCTGCAACTGTTTGCCGAAGGCAAGACCACCAAACAAACGGCGATGCAGCTTCACATCAGCCCCAAAACCGTTGAGGCGCATCGTCTGAACCTGATGAACAAACTGGGCATCGACAATATCGCCCAGCTTACCAAATACGCCATACAGGAAGGGCTGACCACATCGGAGCCGTAAGCATTGCACGGGCGCCTTGAAGATCGCTTTCTTCGGTCAAATAGCCAACCGCAATGGGGGGCAATCCGTTGTGTGGATACGCGGCCGTCTTTGGTCTGATGATGGGACTGCGATCAGGTCAGTTCCACCGACCAGTAAGCGTGATCGAGAAACTGCTTCCAGCTTTTGTAGCGGTCGGCGCTAAGATGCACGCCGATGACGGGGTTGCGTTTGGGTTTTTCGGGTTTTTGAATCAGCTTCATCCCGGCCTGGTCGGGGGTGCGTCCGCCTTTTTTCACATTGCAGGCGGTACACGCACAGACGATGTTGGTCCAGGTGCTTTTTCCGCCCAGCGTTCGCGGCACGATATGATCCAGCGACAGTTCGGTGGTGGGGAATTTTCTGCCGCAGTACTGGCAACGGCTGCCGTCGCGGGCAAAAATGTTTCGGCGGTTGAACTTGACGGATTGGCGCGGCAGACGGTCGTAAAACAGCAGACGAATGATTCGCGGCACGGCGATGTCCAGATGCACCGTCGAAACCCAGTCGTATTTGTGCGACTCAAAGGTGCGTTTGGCTTCGCTGACCTGCTGCCACATATGAAAATCATAATTTGCGTAGGCGCCTTCTTCGCAGGCCACCACCTCCGCCTGTTCCCGACACAGCAGCGAAAACGCGCGGCGGGCGCAGATAATTCGCAACGCCATATAATGCTTGTTCAGCACCAGCACACGACAATCCAACCCGCTATGTAACTGTGCACTTTCCATCGATTTTCCGCACTAAAAAATACGACTCCCGCCCCCCTTTGCGTCGAAAGCGTCTTTGCCGGCCGACGAATTTACACTCGCCCTGCGCTGAGCAGCATCGCCCGACACGGCGTACCGGCCTGACCAATCGACCGCGTTTAGTTTGCTTTGACACTCAGATTTTGCGCTCGGGGCCCTTTTTCGCCCTGAACCACCTCGAATGTGACGATCTGGCCCTCGGCGAGCGTTCGCAGAGACGGATCGGAAAAACTGGTGTAATGCACAAAGATGTCGCCGCCGTTTTCCTCGGCAATAAAGCCGTACCCTTTTTTCTTATCGTACCACTTAACTTTACCTTCGCTCATATAAACTCACCTTCGCCACAAGCAATTCAAACCTCTCGGCAGGAATTGTATTTCACGTCTGCTGTCTTTGTCAACCCAATGGATTGCGGAACGGAACAATCTGGCCGTTACGCCTGCTCGGTAACGGTCGAAGCGTCGGCAAGTTTTTCTTTCATCAGCCGGCCCATCTTAAACTTCACACTGCGTTTTGAGGGCACCTTGACCCGTTCGAGCGTTTTGGGGTTCTGAGCCACCCGCGCGTTGCGGCTGCGGGTTTCAAAGACGCCGAAATCACGAAATTCAAGCCGGTTATCCGACGCCAACTCAGTGATAATCTCATCAAGGAAAGACTGGATAATCCGTTTGACGACGACCCGTTTTGCCTGCGTGGAATCGGCAATGCGGTCGATAAGCTCTTTCTTTGTGATGGTTGCCATCGGTTACCCTCGTGCAATAATGAAAGATCCAGATTGTTCTGCGTAAAGAAGCATTGATTGGCGATTGACCTGCCATCGTTCCAACCGCAACTTACTATACACAAAAGACTTCGAAACAGCAAGCCTTTTTTGGAGGATTTTTGGGGCAATCGATAAAAATTTTCGTCAACCCTTTATTTAGATATAACAGGTAGTATTTATAAAGAAAAAGTAATGCTTGACCTCGGCCTTTGTTGACAACATAATACAGCTTTTTATAATTTCCGGAGCGCGACAGTGCACAAAAAAACGGACATACAGCATCAGATAAGCAGCGGCAATGCCAAAGCCGATGGGTTTTACCATACCGTCGAATGGCTGATCACCGCCTTTGCCGGTACGCTGGTGTTTATCTTTTTTCATATGCAGGTCTATCGCATTCCTACCGGCAGTATGGCCGATACGCTTCGGGGCGCTCATTTTCGGCTGCGCTGTCGCCAATGCGGCTATCGGTACGATTATGATTTTCGACAGGATGTCTATCGGATGTCGGAAAACGTCACGCCGCGGCAGGAACTGCCGCTTTTGCCCACGCCGCCGCGTTGTCCCAGTTGCGGGTATTTTGAGCCGAAGGTGCGTATCTCCGGCGGGAAAGTGTATGTTCAACAGGGCGACCGGGTACTTCCGGGCAAATTGCAGACCGTATTCAAGGGCGACCAGATTTTTGTCCTCAAGTGCATTTATCAGTTCATTGAGCCGAAACGCTGGGATGTGATAGTCTTCAAAAATCCCCTTGAACCGAAAATCAACTATATCAAGCGGTTAATTGCCGGCCCCGGCGAGACGGTTCAAATCATCGACGGCAACGTTTTTATAAACGGACAAATCGCTCGGAAACCGGCAAAGGTGCAGGATGAATTGTGGATGCCGATTTACGACAATGATTTTCGTCCTGTTCGTCCTGACGAGCAGGGCTTTAATGGCCGTTCCTGGCGTCAGCCCTTTGAGAATCGTCCGGGCAGCCGATGGGAACTTGAGACGGACAGGCGGTCGGTTTTCGCGCTGAACGACAATAGCCAAGCGGTTCATCGGGTGCGGTACAATCCGCAGGCGGGTAATGATTTTCGAGCGACCTATGCGTACGATGACCCGGATAAGTACCGATTTATGCCGGTTTGCAGCGATCTGATGCTTCGGTGTTATGTCGAAATCGAGTCGGATTCCGCATTCGGCGTGCGGCTGAGTAAATATGGGAGGGCGTATGAGGGCTGGGTCTATGCAAACGGCCGGGCGGAGATTGTCCGCGTCGAGGCAGACGGCCAAACAGAGACGCTGGCCCAGGGACAAACCCTCGTGCCGACTGCGCCAGTGCGGTTTCGGTTTGCCAATGCCGATCATCTGCTGCGATTGGAATACGGGTCGTTTCGTTTGACCTATGATCTCGGCGCAGAGCCGGAGGCGGTCGGGACGCATCGCGATATTCCGCCGGAGGTGGAATTGGCCGCAAGCGGAGCGGTTCGGCTTGACCATATCGGGCTGTTTCGCGATATTTACTATATAACGGATAACGCCCGACGGGCCACCGAGAATGATCCGCTGGCGCTGGGGCCGGACGAGTATTTCGTCTGCGGCGACAACAGCCCGTACAGTTTTGACTCCCGTCTGTGGGACGAACCGGGCCGGGGCAACAACGGCAGGGAATACCGCCCCGGCATTGTGCCGCGCGACTTTCTGGTCGGCAAGGCGGTGTTTGTGCACTGGCCGGGCGGCTGGCGGTTCAACAAGGAGCCGTTGCGATGGATTCCCAGCCCGGACGGAATGAAATTGATTTACGGCGGAAACTGAGCCGACAGCAATGGACAGCGCGATGCAGCAGGACGTTCAATACGAACAGCAGACTCCGCCAAAACCGGACCGCGGTTTTGAACGGCGGCACCATTCTTCCGTTGAGGGGGTGGTGACCTTGCTGGACTGGCTGCTGGTGGCGTTCATCCTGGCGCTGGTGTTTCAGGCCTTCGGGATTCAGGCGTTTCAAATTCCCACCGGCAGTATGGCCGAGACGCTGCGCGGCGACCATTACCGGATGCGCTGCCTTCAGTGCGGCTATGCGTTTGATACCGGGTCGGATTCGCTGTCGCTGGATCTGCCGCAGTGCCCCAATTGCGGGTATCTTCAGCCCAGCGGTTCCATCGGGCCGCTGGTCAACGGCGACCGGATTTTCGTGCTCAAGTGCATCTATCAGTTCTTCGAGCCGAGACGCTGGGACGTGGTGGTCTTCAAAAATCCCATCAACCCGAAGGACAATTATATCAAACGGCTCATCGGCCTGCCCGGCGAAAGCGTCCAAATCATTGAGGGCGACATCTACATCAACGGCCGGATTGTCCGAAAACCGCTGAATGTACAGCGGGAGCTTTGGATGCCGATTTATCTTCAGCAGTATCAGCCGCCTGCTCGGTCGGCCCCGGCCGAACGGCCCGACGGCGTCCGACAGACCCACTGGAAGCAGCCGTTTTCAAATGCCCCCGGTTCGGTATGGCGGTTTGATTCTGACAGGCCGAGCCGGTTTGTTCTGGATGAATACGATCCAACGGAACATACCTTGCTTTTTGACAATGGCCGTCCGGATGATTTCCGCGCCATTTACGGCTATAACGACAGCGGTTCCTTTTCGATGCTTCCGATGTGCAGCGATTTAATGATCCGGTTCCGCGTCAAAGGGCGCGACGGAAAAAGCACAGTCGGCGCCGTGCTTGAAAAATACGGCGTGTTGTATGCCGCCAGGGTGGAACTGCACGGAGCGATGGGATTTTTCAAGTTTCAGGACGGACGCTGGGTGGAGTTGCGGCGCATCCTGACCGACGGCATCGGGCCGGGGGTGTTTGAGACATTTGAATTTGCCAATGTGGATCGCCGGCTTGTATTGCGATGGGGCCAAAAGCGGATTTCGTTTGATCTGGCCGGCGATGAAGACCTGCCTGTCGGGCGACGGCAGGAAACCGCGCCGCAGGTCAGACTGCTGGGCAGCGGGGGGCTGGATATACGGGATGTGGGGCTGTATCGCGATATTTATTATATCGACACCGGTATTCGTGCGACGGCGCGCGAGCCGTTTGAGTTGAACGAAGACGAGTTTTTTGTGTGCGGCGACAATACGCCCAACAGCCTGGACAGCCGGTTGTGGGTGGTCGAGGGGTACGGTAACCACGGCGTGCGCTATCGACAGGGTATCGTGCCGCGCGATTTTATGATGGGCAAGGCAGTGCTGGTCTATTGGTCGCAGGCCTGGCGTCCTCGCCCGAATATGATGCCGGTTGTCCCCAATTTCAACAACATCCGCGTCATTTTCGGCAGTTCCGACCAGGACTACTGATGGGTTGATTTTGAATTAGGAATTTTGAATTCTCAATTCTCAATTCTGAATTCTGAATTCTGCCCCGTAATTTCCCTGGGGTCTTTGCCTTCTTCAATGGCCTGAATCTTGCGAACGCGGCGAAGGTGTCGGCCGTTGACAAAGTCGGTCGTCAGGAAGGTTTCCACGATTTTACGGAGGGTATTCGAGCCGATCAGGTCGCCCGACAGACACAGGACGTTGGCGTCGTTGTGCTGGCGCGCCAGGCGAGCGGCCAGTTCATCGTAGCACAGGGCCGCGCGGATGCCTTTGATCTTGTTGGCGGCGATGCTCATTCCGATGCCCGTGCCGCAGACCAGAATCGCCGCATCGGCGTGGTGGTCGGCCACGGACCGGGCGGCGATATAGGCGCTGTCGGGATAATCGGCCGGATGATCGCTCGGCGTCGATAAATCCACACACGTCATCCCCAGTTGGGAAATGATCGCACGTATTTCCTCAATCGCTTTATGCCCCCTGTGATCGTTTGAGACCGCTACTTTCATAACAATTCGTTCATCCTCTCTGATAGACACCGTTCAATATGTTCCGCACACGCCCGATAGATCTCAATGTCCTGTCCAACCGGATCAGGGATGGCCGACGACGGATCCAGCAAGAAACATTTGTCTTTTGCCTCCGGAACCGCCGCGATGACCGTTTGCAGATGACTGGGGGTCATTGCAAAAATCAGATCGGCCCGCACGATCATTTCGTCGGTCAAACCTCTGCTGCGATGGGATTCCAGCGGCGTCTTTTTTTCTCGACTGATTTCCAACGCGTGGCGGCTGGCAGGCATAGCCTCAAAGGCCGCGATACCGGCGGACTCAATACTATAGCCTCGTTCCCGTACGGCGTCAAGACCGCAATTGAATTTGTCAGCCAAATATTTACGGCACAGGGCCTCGGCCATCGGGCTGCGGCAGGTATTTCCAGTACAGATAAACAGGATATGGACCGTACCGGCTTTCAAGATGTCCTCGCGACTGAAGACGCCTTCGCGAAGCGCCTCCAGCCCGCGGCAGCCTGTCCTGACGACCGTGCTGGCCTCCTGGTATCTGCATGAGCCGGGGCTGTCGATGACCGCGACAACCTGCCCGTCGAAGTAGCGGGCTACCTCGGCCGCGCTGACGGCCGGGCGCTGACGGCTCGGATTGGCGCTGGGCGCAACGATAGGGGCCAGCGCTTCGGTCAACAGGGCGCATGTAACCGGATGATCCGGATAACGTACCCCCAATGTGCCGTCGCGATACAACATTTCATACGTCTGCGTCGGCAGCATGTTTTGGATTTCTTCAAGAGAAGATTTATCCGGTTCAAAGACAAGGGTCGCCGGCCCCGGCCACAGGTGTCGCATCAGTTTCCGAGCCTGAAGCGAGGGGCGGGGGACATAGCGGTTGAGCGCCTCGGCGCTGCCGATATGCAGGGTATAGCGTTTGTCGGCGGGACGCCCTTTTAACCGATCAAGCCGAGCGACGACCTCTTTTTCCGCCTTGGCGGCCAGACCATAGACGGTTTCCGTCGGCACGGCGACGATTGCTCCGTCCCGCAACAGCCGCCCGATGCGTCGGATAGCCTCTCGATCCGCCGTGGATTGGATGGTCAGAACTTCGGTTTTCATCATATCCGAAGAGTTTACTCCATCACCTGCCGCGGTTCAACGGTAAAGATAAATCGGAAAAATTTGCCAAAAAACCTGATTCTGGTCAGGTCAGCTCGGCAAACAGCGTCAGGGCGGCGGTGTGGGTGACTTTGACGTCGGCAAATTGTCCGGTCAGGGATTCAGGGCCGTTGAAAACGACGATATAGTCGTTGGCCGTGCGGCCGATGAGCTGGGGATTGTCCTGGTGGTCGGCCTTGTTGAGATGGGGCTTTTTGCTGGGGCCTTCGACCAGAACCGTGAGTGTCTTGCCGAGAAAGGCGCGGTTGTCCTCTTCAGCAATGGCGCTGATGATCTCCAGCAGGCGGGCGTTGCGCCGCTGCTTGACCTCGGCGGGCACATCGTCGGCCAGTTTTTGGTCGGCGCGGGTACCGGGACGCGGCGAGTATTTGAACACAAAACAGTTTTTGTAGCGAACCCGGCGGATCATCGCCTCGGTCGCCTCAAAATCGGCCTCGGTCTCGCCCGGAAAGCCCACGATAAAATCCCCGGCCAGCGCCACATTCGGCACGGTTGCTTTGGCCTGGTCGATCAGATCCAGGTAACGTCCGGCGGTGTAGCCGCGATTCATCGCCTTGAGGATGCGATCCGAGCCGCTCTGGGCAGGGATATGCAAATACGGGCAAACCTTCGGAAGATCCGCCATCACCTG
>DSDR01000160.1 GCA_011048645.1 Phycisphaerales bacterium | reverse complement strand
CCAACTCTTCCCTGTCCAAATGGGTGTGACTTCCATTCCGCCGCAGATTTTCCGCGATGCCGATGACGGGACGCTGACCGGCTTGTGCATTGATTTTATCCGTGAAATCGAAACGCATCTGAATTATTCATTCGATATTGTCTTTTATGACACTTGGAACGAGATGATGCAGGCCGCGTTCAGCCGCGAGATTGACGTCATCTACGCCGCGCAAATCACGCCTTCGCGTCTGGCGGCATTTGACTTTACAGAACCCTACCTGACCTTTGAAAACAAAATTATCGCCACCGAAGACGTCCAGGGTCCGCTGACACTGGACGATCTGGCCGATCAAACCGTCGCGGTCGTTCGCGGTGCGGCAATCGAAGAATATTTAACACTGCATTATCCGCAAATCCGACTATTGCAAGTTGATGATGAGCTGATCGGTCTAAGCCGCGTCTCATTCAATCAGGCCGATGCGATGGTCATCGAAATTGCTCGCGCAAGCTGGTATATCCAGCAAAATAAATTCACCAACCTGCACATTGTCGGCAACGCCGCCTATCCTTATGTCCTTGGTTTCGCCTGTCGAAGCGACCGCCCGGAACTGGTCGAAATCCTCAATGCGGCGATGGCACAAATTCCCCCATCGCGTCGAAATGCGATCGTCAATCGGTGGATCTTGCCGCTCGAACACAAAGGCGCCGATATGCGGTTCTTGCTGCTCATTCTGGCCGGATTTGCCGTAGTGCTGCTGGCGGTGTTTGTCTGGAATCGAATGCTCAGCCTTCAGGTGCGCAGACACACCGTCCAACTGCAGAGCGAACTGCAAGCCCATCAAAAAGACATATCCGCCCTGCGCCGCTATGAGACCATTATATCGCTGTCGGAAGATCAGATGGTCTTTGTCGATGCCGATTATGTGTTTCGCGCCGCCAACGACGCCTATCTGAAGGCGGTATATCGAACACGAAATGAGGTGATCGGTCATCACATCAAAGACGTTGTCGGACAGGATTTTTTTGAACGGTATATTTGTGAACGCCTGGAAAAAGCCTTCACCGGGCAAACGGTTTCTTTTGAACTGTGGGTTGAGCTTCAGCGACACGGCCTGCGTTATCTTCAGGGCGTTTATCATCCGCACTGCAACGGCAGCGGCGCCATCGAAGGCGTCGTCATCGTCATACACGATATCACTGAACGCGAAAAAAACCGTAACGACCTCGAAGAAAATCAGCAGGCCATGTCCCGACTGTTCGCCAATCTGCGAGGGATCGCCTATCGCTGCAAATACGACAAAGACTGGCCGATGGAATTTCTCAGCCAGGGCTGCGAGGAACTGACCGGCTACTCCGACCGGGAATTTTACCGCGGCATCGCGACATGGGCCGATTTAATCGTGCAGGAGGATCGCGAATATGTCTGGCAGGAAATTTCCCGGCAGGTCAGCCGCGGCGAACGGTTTCAGATCGAGTACCGCATTCGCGATCGAACCGGCCGACTCAAATGGTTCTGGGAAAAAGGCTGCGGCGTCTTCGACCACAACGGCCAAATCCTGGCCATCGAGGGGTTCATCACCGACATCACCGACCGCAAGCAGGCTGAAAAAATGAAAGAACGACTGCTCAAGGAGGTGCGCAGCAAAAATGAAGAACTCGAGAGCATTGTGTTCATTGCCTCGCACGATCTGAGAAGTCCGCTGGTCAATATCCGCGGTTTTGCCGGCGAATTGGAAAAAAGCGTTGAGACGCTTAAAGATATCCTCAATGAGGCCATGCTAAGCCGACAGACACGCGAAAAACTTGATCCCATCCTGGACAGCGAAATCTCCGAATCGCTGTACTTCATCAAAAACGGCACCAAAAAAGCCAATACCTTGCTCAACGGGCTGCTGCGACTGAGCCGCATTGGCACCGCGCAGATCAAGCCCACCACAGTCAACATCAATACGCTGGTCAATGGCATCCTCAGCGGGCTGCGTTTTACCATCCGTGAAAACCGAATCGATATTTCGGTGGAAGGCGATTTGCCGGCCTGCCGGGGCGACATCACGCTCATCACACAGATATTTGAAAATCTGATTGACAACGCCATCAAATACCGTCGTCCCGATCAACCCTCAAAGATTCGAATTCGCGGACGCCGGGACAACGGACAATGTCTTTATCAGATAGAAGATAACGGCGTCGGCATCTCGGCCGAGCATCTGGAAAAAGTGTTTGAGATATTCCACCAGCTCCGCCCCGGCTGCGGCGGTGAAGGGCTGGGTCTGACCATTGTACGTCGGATATTGGATCGTCAGGACGGCCGGATTCAGATCGAATCAGAGGTCAATAAGGGCACAACGGTGTCCATTACTTTACCTCCGGCTTAAAAAAATAAATTTTCGGCAATAAACCACCGCCTGGCGACGTTTATGAAAAGGTGGTATTTTAGCCGCAAAATAGCAATAATAATGGATATAAGGAGGCGACATGCACACAGCGGTTTCAAATCCGGGGACGGACAGTCTTATGCCTCATAAAAACCCCCCTATCAGTACCGTTGCAAGGGGCGGGAAACGCCCCGAAAATCAAACTAAAAAGTTTATTATTTTTGCCTGTTTTTTATTGAAAAACCTCAAAGAAACCTTTGAACACAGACCGAAAATACCGGTAGCCATTAATTAAGGAAAGTCGCAGGCCGTGAAAAAAAGAATACATTTTCACAACCTGACAAATTATATCGTATCTTTTTAAGTGTGGCCTTATCAGGCATCACTCGGACAAGGCTGTTTTGGAAATGAAAACAGACAGATTCCGGAGGGAAAAAATCATGAAATCAACGACAACCACACTGTTTGCAATAGCGGCCGCAGTGCTGCTGACGATGGCAGGCTGTGATATGAGCGCAAGCCGAAAACAAGGCGCGCAAATGCGGTTTGAAGAGACGATGGATCAGGCACGTCTGGAAACAGCCCGCCGGTCGCTGGCCGAGGGGCGTTATGCGTATGCCCGCAAGGTACTGGAGCCTTGTCTGAACTCGCCTCGGCGACACGATGACGCCGAACAACTGATGGCGCAAATCCAGACCGCCCACCAAGTCTATGCCCAATTGAACGCTTATCGCCAAGACAGCGACGACAGCGAACGGGTTTACTGAATCGCCTTTTGGCTGTCCAACGCCTGATTCTTTCACGCGGGACGCACCGTAAACCGCATCCACCGTGATTCGACACGAATGGTCTAAACAAATTGCCCGTCTATCCGTCAAACGAGAGCAGCCATTCCGTTTCATCCCCACCGGTGTTTGAAAAACCGTTGCCTTTCGACATCCGACTGCCTACAATACTTCCATTACGCTGAAAATACAAATTGGATAATGGAGACAGTCAATGAATTCAACACACCAATTAGTTGCGGCTTGGACCGTCTTGCTGGCCGGCTGCTGGGCCTGCGGGGAAACGAAAACCGTAACCGTCGAACTGGATACCTCCGCGGTACCGGAGCTTCGGGAATGGGGCGAACAGGCCAAAGCCCTTGTCGAAGAATGGTATCCGCGAATCGTTAATCTGATACCGACCAAGGGCTTTGAGCCGCCGACCGAGGTCAAAATTACCCTGCGAAAGTCGGATCGGGGCATTGCCGATACGGCCGGTGCACATATCCGTGTCTCTTCGGGCTGGATCGAAAAACACCCCGAAGATATCGGACTGGTCTTTCATGAGCTGGTGCACGTGATCCAGAATTACGGCCCCACGCGGCAGGGCTGGCTGGTCGAAGGCATCGCCGATTATCTGCGTTGGGCGATTTACGAAGCCAAGCCGCTGTCGTGGTTTGCCCTGCCGAATCGTCCGGACGGGTATCGACAGGGCTATCAGGTCACGGCGGGATTTTTGCTGTGGCTGGAGTCTGACCGGGCCCCGGGGATTGTCAACAAGCTCAACACCGCACTGCGCAACAAAAACTACAGCGAAGAACTCTTCGAATCGCAAACCGGGTTGAATCTGGATGCGCTCTGGGCGGCCTATCAACAGGAACGCAGACAGCCCACCGATTGATCGACTGATTCGACGATGAGCACACCGACGGTAACGGATTTATATGAACGGCTTTATGCGCGTTTCGGGCCGCAGCGCTGGTGGCCGGGGGACGGGCGTTTTGAGATTATCGTTGGCGCGATTCTCACGCAGAATACCAACTGGACCAACGTTGAAAAAGCCATCGCCAACCTCAGAAATGCCGGGGTCCTGACCCCGAAACAACTCGTTGCGCTGGCGCCGCAGCGTTTGGCGGAACTGATTCGACCGGCCGGATACTTTAATATCAAGGCCGGTCGATTGCGGCATTTTCTTGAATGGCTGTTTGACCGCTTTGACGGGGATGTGGACAGCGCGGGTAACCTTTCAACTCACGGATTGCGGGACGAATTGATGGCCGTTAAAGGCATCGGCCCCGAAACCGCCGATTCCATCTGCCTGTATGCGTTTGAAAAACCCGTCTTTGTGGTCGATGCCTATACCGCACGAATTCTTGGACGGCATGGGATGATCTGGCCGCAAGCCGGCTATGAAGAAATCCGCGAGTATTTTGAATCCCATCTGCCGCGTGATGTGCAGCTTTATAACGAATTTCACGCCCTGTTGGTGCGTCTGGGCAAAACCTACTGCAAACCCCGGCCCCTCTGTTCAGGCTGTCCGCTGGAGGACTGGCCGCGCGTCAGTCCGGATTAAACTCTACGACACAGCGACCGGCAGGACGCTTAATGCGCATCCAAGCCTTCGGACGACCGGTTCAGAACAATCCCTGCACTCTGCCGGTCTTGACATCGACGTCAATCCGCCGGTAGGCCGGATTGGATCCGGTGCCGGGCATCAGCTTGATGTCGCCGGCGATGGGCACGACATAGCCGGCGCCCTCATAGACCATCACATCGCGGATGGGCAATTCCCAGCCTCCAGGACGCCCTTTAAGCTCCGGATCGTGCGACAGGCTCAGATGGGTCTTGACCATACAGGTACCCAACCCGCGCAGAGCCGGATCCGCATCGATATGGCGAATTTTAGTCAGTGCTTTGTCGGTATAGCATACCCCTTTGGCGCCGTAAATTTCAGTGGCAATCAGCTCGATGCGTTCTTTCAGCGGCATCTCCAGATCATACAAATAGTGAAAGTCGCGTTCTTCCTGGGCAATGGCGGCGACCTTCTCGGCCAGCTCGATCGCCCCCCGACCGCCCTTGAGCCAATGCTCCGAGACCGCCGCTTCGGCCCCGTATTGCTCGGCAACCTGCCGCACCAGCGCCAGCTCGGCGGGCGTATCGGTGTGGAATGCGTTGACGCAGACGACGGGACGGACGCCGGACTTGCGCACAATGTCGATATGAGCGGTAAGATTTGCGCAGCCTTTTTCCAGCAGTTCAAGGTTCTCCGTTCGGTACGCTTCCGGCAGCGGAGCGCCGGGTTTGACGGCCGGGCCGCCGCCGTGCATCTTGAGCGCGCGCACCGTGGCTACGATGACCACCGCATGGGGCTTTAGACCCGACATTCGGCACTTGAGATTCCAGAATTTTTCGTACCCGATATCGGCGCCAAATCCGCTTTCGGTAACCACAAAGTCCGATAATTTGGTCGCGACCAGATCGGCGATGATACTGCTTTGCCCGATGGCGATGTTGGCAAACGGCCCGGCATGAACAAGGATCGGCTGGCCTTCGATGGTTTGGACGAGGTTGGGGTTGATCGCATCGATCATCCAGGCCGTCATGGCCCCATCGACTTCCAGATCGGCGGTGGTGACCGGCTTGCCGTTTTTATCATAAGCCACGACGATCTTGGCCATTCGCCGCCGCAGGTCGGCCAGGCTGGTGGACACCGCCAGGATCGCCATCACCTCGCTTGAGACGGAAATCTGAGCGCCGGAATCCATTTCCAGGCCGTCCATTTTGCCGCCTTTGCCGATGGTGATATTGCGAAGCGCTTGGGCGCAAAAGTCAATCGCCCATTTGATCTGAACGTTTTCGGGGTCGATGTTGAGCCGTTTTAAGCCGATGCGTGCCAATCGGGCGTCGTCGTAATTGTGCTCGTGCTGCATTCGCGCCGTCAGGGCGACCATCGCCAGATTATGGGCGTTGGTCACGCATTCGATATCCCCGGTCAGTCGGATCGAGAACGGCACCATCGGGATACACTGGCTCAGGCCGCCGCCGGCGGCGGAGCCTTTGATGTTGAAGGTCGGCCCGCCGCTGGCCTGGCGAATGCAGCCGACGACCCGCTTGCCGAGCAGCCCAAGGCCCTGCACCAGCCCGATAGTGGTGGTCGTCTTACCCTCGCCCAGCGGGGTCGGCGTAATGGCCGTCACGTCGATATAGCGTCCGGTCGGGGCGTAGCGCAGCCGGTCCATAATTTTGGCATAATCCAGTTTGGCCAGTTTCTCGCCCATCGGCAGCAGCTCGCCATAGGCCAGCCCCAAATCGCGGGCCAACTGATACAGCGGCTTGATGTTCTCCTCGGCCGCCTCGGCAATCTGCCAGTCCTTCATCGTCAGCGGATCCAATTTTGCCATAACCTCATCTTTCGCATAGAATGATCAATACCGTCCCGCACCCCCAACAAGAAACACGATTACAGGGGTCTATTGTATTATCGTCCGAATTGGCCGCGTCCGCTATAAACGATAAACCGTTTTTTTGCACTTTTCTGCTGAAAATGACCGAGTAACCTCACGATTTTTGACCTGCGTTTGCATCATTAAAAATCAGGCTCACGGATTCACAAAAAACAAGACAAGCCTTTTCCTGTGTTAGGCCTTGTTCAAGATGATACGAATCGATTATTTTTTCATCCGATTGCCTTGTTGACATGTTACAGGAGAAACCTTAAACTCTTATAATGAACATATCTTATGTTAAGAAGTAAAAAATCAAGCTTAGTGGTTTCTTGGAAAACGATTTTTTAATTAAAATTATGTTTTCAGTTTGACGACTTTTTAGTTAACTCTTTTTGAATTTTATCCTTATGACAGAAAAACTTAAACAAATCGGCAGGGCGTTTATCATAGGCAGTGGGTCCGCTTTGGATCTGACGGGCAACGTTGCTAAGAAAATCAACAGCCGTATCTATCTTCCAGATCGAGCAAAGTCAGCTCAAGAGGGCTTGCACCAGGATTGGCAAAATGTCGGAAAAGACATTCGCAACGCCATCTCTGGTTATAGGAAAAGCAACAGTGTCTAAATCCGGTAAATTAAAAAAAAGGCGAGCAAAAGCCGGCCAAGAAGTCTCTGGAAATACATCTCACAATGAAAGTCAAGCTATTTTACAGCATACGTCGTTTCAAGGCCCGAACCCACATCCTGACTTGTTAGCAAAATACGAAGCAATTTTACCTGGCGCCGCAGATCGCATACTTCAAATGGCCGAAATGGAATCCGCCCATCGCCATAGTTTGGAAAAATATGACGCAGAGGCGGCATTTGAGTTAAACCGGCGCAATGAGTCGCTATCTTTCTTTTCTGGTCTGTGTGGGCAAATTGTTGCCGGAATAATCACTGTAGCATCTATAACCGGCGGCGTGATTTGCATATTGAATGGGCAAATTTGGACAGGTGGTTTTTTGGGAGGTCTTCCAATCGTATCAATTGTGTATATTTTTATCGCTTATCGAGAACCTAAAATAAAGAATAATAATCAACCAAACACTTAAAAGACGGTTACAAGGTGCTTGTCAACACAAATCAGACAATTTAAGTTAGCATTTCTATCTTGCTCTGTGATCGACCGTCGAATTTATGATTTTATGTATTTGTGTAGAGTTTACAAGATATATCTTGAACTTTCAAATTCTAACTTAGAAAGTTTTTTATGGCAAAAATAAGCCCTTTCAATACGGTGCATAAGCAGCTTGGTGCACGGTTTGACGAGTTTGACGGCTGGACGCTGCCGGCGGATTTCGGCGATGCGTCGGTCGAGACCGACGCGCTGCGGTCGCATTGCGCGGTGGTGGATTTGAGCAGTTTCGGCCGATTGTCGCTGAGCGGCTCCGATGCGGCAACTTGCGCAAACACATTGCTCGAAAAGGGCAAACTCTTTGACCAGCGGTGGAAGTGGGCCACACTGAGTCAAACGGGGATCAATTTGCCCTGTCGGCTGGGTCGGCTCAATGGCGAGGTCTTTGTATTTACCCCGCCCGGAACCGCCGAGGGGGCCGCCGAGGCGCTGGGTCGCTACGCCCAAAGCGCCGGACATAATGTGTCCGTTACCGATGTGACCGATAAGACCGCCATGCTCGGCCTGTACGGCCCCGCTGCCGTGAATTCAGTCAAAGACGTGCTGCCGTTCGATATCTCCGATCTGGAAGACGGCGATATACGGCGAATGACCTTTTTTATGATTTCCTTTACGCTGATGCGCGGAAGCTGGTTGGCCGGCGACGGGCTGGAGCTGATTTGTCCGGCCACCGCCGGGCCGCTGGCCGCAGGCGTCGTGGCCAAGTATCGCCACAAGAAAAATTTAACGCCGGCAGGGATGAACAGTCTGCTGTCGGCAATGCACTCGTAACGGAACAGACAGAACGGCGGATAAATGGAAAAAGTCTTTCTTAACGGCGACATCATCGACGCTCAGGCCGCACTGATACCGATAACCGACAGCAGTTTTCTGTACGGCATCGGCCTGTTTGAGACGATGCGAGCCGTCGGCGGGCGCGTCTTTCGGTTGGCCGATCATCTGGCCCGGCTCAACGCCTCAGCCAAGGCGCTGGCGATCTGCAATCGATACACCGACGAAGACATCGCCGCCGCGGTTGACGGATTGTTGCAGGCCAACGAACTGTCCGATGCACGGCTGCGGCTGTCGCTGACCAACGGTCCGATCCAATCCGACGGCGTCGCAGCCTCGACCCTGCTGATCACCGCCGCGCCCTTGACGCCATACCCGAAAGCGTATTACGACAAGGGCGTACGAGTCATTTTGACCGATTATCGCCAAAACCCGAAAGACCCCTTTGCCGGACACAAGACCACCTGCTACGGCCCGCGGCTGACGGCGCTGCGCGACGCCCACGAGAAACTGGCCGCCGAGGCGCTGTGGTTCACCACCGAAAACGCCTTGGCTGAAGGGTGTGTCAGCAATGTGTTTCTGGTGCGCGAAGGCAAACTGCACACCCCGCCGCTGGAGACGCCCGTCCTGAATGGCATTGCCCGCAAAACCGTGCTGGACATCGCCGCCGAAGAAAACGTCGCCGTCGCCGAAACCTCCCTGCGCATCGATGACCTGCTG